>JAAWLS010000198.1 GCA_022798035.1 Lachnospiraceae bacterium
CAGGGCGCCAGAAATACGTTGTTCTGAGTGAGGGAAATGAAGGGATGAATGAAAAGTATGTCCGGGTATTTCGGGATGGATTTGTCTCTATGGATATGGCTCAGAATATTTTGGTGATTAAAACGGTTTCCGGCATGGCTATGGCAGTCGCAGCGGCTTTGGATGTGATGAACTGCCATGAGATTGTGGGAAGTATTGCAGGGGATGATACCATTATGTGTGCGGTTCGCACCGTGGAAGATACGGAAATACTGATGAAGAGACTGCGGAAAATAACAGAGAATTAGGAGAAACAATAGTATGTTGGTGAGTCTGCATGTAAAAAATCTGGCTTTGATGGAGGAAGCAGAGGTAGAATTTGGAGCTGGACTGAATATTCTTTCCGGAGAGACAGGGGCCGGAAAATCTATTATTATCGGTTCTATTAACTTGGCTTTGGGGGAGAAGGTACCAAGAGAGATGCTGCGGGAGCAGGCGGAATATGCTCTGGTGGAATTGATTTTCCGGGTAGAGAACGAAGAACAGAGAAAACTTTTGGCGGAAATGGATATTTTTCCTGAGAATGATGAGATTATAATGTCCCGCAAAATTACTGCCTCCCGCAGTGTGGGAAAAATCAATTCAGAAACGGTGTCGGCTTCCTGCATGAAGAAGGCGGCGGCTCTTTTGATTGACATTCACGGCCAGCATGAACACCAGTCGCTGCTTCACAAGAAGAAGCACCTGGAAATTCTGGATGAATATGGAAAAGAACAGCTGGAAGGCAAAAAGAAAGTCTTAAAACAGCGCTATCAGGAATACCAGAGCATCAAAGAAGAAATGCAGAGGGCTTTGACGGAAGGAGAAGGCAGAGAGCGGGAGCTGTCCTTTTTAGAATACGAAATCCAGGAGATTGAAAGTGCAAACCTGGTTCCTGGGGAGGATGAAGAGCTGGAAATTTCTTATCGGAAAATGGCCAACCACCGCAAGATTATGGAAGCTGCCGGAACAGCCTATGAGATGACGGGAGGAGACGGCAGTGCCACAGAACTGATTGGACGGGCCTTGCGGGAACTTCAGACGGTGACAGGTTACGATTCCAGTCTGGAGGGCATGGAAGGACAATTGGAAGAAATAGACAGTCTTTTGAATGATTTTAACCGGGAGCTGTCCGGCTATATTTCAGGGGAAGAATTTGATGAGGAGACATTCTCTGCAGCAGAAAAGCGTCTGGATGAAATCAATCATCTGAAGGATAAATTTGGCGGAAGTTTAGAGGCAGTGCTTCAGGCCAAAGAGGAGCGGCAGTTGAAATACAGCCGTTTGAAAGATTATGAGGAATATATGGCCGGGCTGGAGACAAGACTGGCTAAGGCAGAGGAAGCATTGAAAAAGGTTTCTTCTGAAGTGTCTAAAATACGTAAAAAGTATGCAAAAAAACTTACAAAACAAATTCGGGAAGCGCTGATAGATTTGAATTTCCTGGATGTGGAGTTTGATATGGAATTCCAGGAGACGAAAGATTATACGGCAAATGGAATGGATGAGGCGGAATTTTTGATTTCCACCAATCCCGGAGAACCCATGAAACCTCTTGGCAGGGTTGCTTCTGGCGGAGAGCTCAGCAGAATTATGCTGGCAATCAAGACGATTCTGGCAGAGAGCGACCAGATTGAAACATTGATTTTTGATGAGATTGACACAGGAATCAGCGGCAGAACAGCCCAGATGGTGGCGGAAAAGATGAATGTCATCGGCAGGAACCACCAGGTTATCTGCATTACCCATCTGCCTCAGATTGCAGCTATGGCGGATTACCATTTTCTCATCAGCAAAAATGTAATCAACAATGTAACCATTTCCAATATTTCTTTGCTGGATGAAAATGAAAGTGTCACTGAGCTGGGACGTATGCTGGGCGGCGTAAAAATTACGGATAAGGTAATGGAGAGTGCTCACGAAATGAAAGAACTTGCCCGCACGGTAAAAAAATCTCAAAAATAAAGAAAAGAAATTTTTTGCATAGTCAAAAAATCCCAGAGTTAAATTTAGAAAAATTTCACATACTAAAAAAGGCTTCTGAGCAAAGAGTCCCATTTGTGGGATTCTTTGTGACCATTTTGGGAAAAATATGAAAATGGTTCCGTTGAGAGGATGTGAAATGATGAAAAACAGCAGGGGAAAAAAGCTTGCGGGATTTCAAAAATGGGTTGCTTGCGGAAGTCTGGTTGCAGGTTTTTGCTGGGGACTCTTTTTTCTTTATGATTCTGTAAAAAATGCTATTCCAGATAAAATTTGGATTGAGCGGGGCAAAGAAGAAAACTTTGATTTTCATCTTCCTATTATAGGAGAGGTGGACGAGGCGGGACTGGAAGTATTTGGCAATCAGTCCCCTAAAGTGGAAAAAGACAAGATACGGCTGGATTTGAATGAAAGTTTCTCATTGAAATCCCAGGAGCAGGGTAGTTATTCCATCTCATGTAAATTGTTTGGGTGGATTCACATGAAGGAAGTGGCTGTGGAAGTTGTGGAGAAAGAACAGCTGATGCCCTGCGGGATTCCGGTTGGAATCTATGTCAAGACAGACGGAATCCTGATTATCGGGACGGGAACAGTTACAGGGATAGACGGTATGAGTTATGAGCCGGCAGAAAATTTGGCAAAAAGCGGAGATTACGTCAAGACAGTAAATGAAGAGATAATTGAGAATAAGGAAGATTTAATCGAAAAAATCAATCAGTGTCAGGGAGAACCTGTCATACTGGGAATTTTGCGTGGAGAGGAATACATTCAGTTGAAACTGCAGCCTGTACAGACTTCTGAAGAAGAATATAAACTGGGTATCTGGGTCAGGGATGATTTAGCCGGAGTGGGAACGCTGACTTTCTTTGATGAAGGAGGAAGTTATGGAGCTCTGGGACATCCCGTCAGTGATTTGGACACGGGAGCGAAGGTGAATCTGGGCGAAGGGATTTTATATGAAGCTGAGGTGGCTGGAATCACCAGAGGAGAAAAGGGAAATCCGGGAGAGATTTCTGGAGTAATTACTTATCTGGAACAGTACCGCCTGGGAACAGTGGAAGAAAACACAGACGTAGGAATTTATGGAAATCTGGAGAAAATACCGGAGGAAGTGTCACAGAAAGAATATTATCCCATTGGATTGAAGCAGGAGATTGAAGAGGGGGAAGCTGCCATTATATCCACAGTTTCCGGGGAGCGCAGAGAGTATACCATCACCATCACAGACTTAGATTATAACAGTGAGAATAAAGGAATTCTCTTTCAGGTTACGGATGCAGAACTTTTGAATTTGACTGGAGGAATTGTGCAGGGGATGAGCGGCAGCCCCATCATTCAGAACGGAAAAGTCATCGGTGCTGTCACCCACGTATTTGTCCAGGACGCCTCCAAAGGCTATGGGATTTTTATTGAAAATATGCTGGGGCATTGAGCCAGGTAAAAGTAAAAACTCCATGCGTATCTGCTGCTTGCAGTAAGAAACGCATGGAGTTTTTAGATTTATGTGGCGAAAGCCGCACACCGCATGATGCGTAGCATTTATGCGGTGTCTGGCTCAATGAGAGCCGGCGAAAGACGGACATGGGGTAATCGTGAAATGATTATCCGGTGCTGCCCGATACAGAGAAGAATGTTTGTTAAATAAGAATTTCTATGTTACAATAAAAATTATAAAATAAGTATATAAAGAGCTTGAAAGTGAAAAAATATGGAGTTTATTGATGAAATAAAAGAATTTTTGGAAATGCAGAAGAAAGAAAATGGAGAAGCAACTACTAAAACATATAGAAGCAAAATATATGCTTTTTATGAATTTGTCTCTTTAGAACTTAGAGAAATGAATGTCACCTATATCTGTTTCTTGAATGTAATGGATAAGGAAAAATTATTACAGAGTGTAGAATATTATGTGAAGGCAGGTAACCTTAAAAGCAGGGCTGCAGTAGATGTTTACTTTTCTGTAATAGGGAACTTTTATAAATTCCTTTCAAAAAAATATGGAAAAACAAATGATTATTTTCAGGATAGTATAAAAAAACAAGAATTTAAAGACGCATTTGAGAGAAAGATAAAAGAATTACACTTGCGAGATTCTGATAAACAAGAGCCAATAGAAAGGGAAAGGGCGGAGAAAATTTTAAAAGAGTGTGATAAATTGATTGATGGAATAGGTATCGAAAAAATATTGAGGAAAGATAGAGGAGTATATTCTAATTACATATCTTCTCTGATAGTTAAATTGGTTTTAGCTTATGGATTGAAAAATGAGGCTATTAGAAAATTAAAAATTAAAGACTATAATGATCAATTAAATGATTTAATGATTAACAATTATAGAGTTCATTTGCCGGATGGACTTGCAATGCAAATGAAAAGGTACAAAGAAATTCGCCAAAGATTTCTAAAAAAATATCAGATTGAAAGCGAACGATTATTTTTGATGATTATGATATAGATAAAGAATTAGATAATACGAAAATGTATGTTGTACTAAAAAAAGTAATAGGTAATATGCAGGCAGGAAGAGTGGCTAAATATGCTATTATTCAATTGTTGAGAGAAGGAATACCAGCTTATATAATTAGTGATTTTACATATTATAAAGAAGATGTTTTAGACTATTGCCAGGAGCAGGTAGATGCAGAAAAGGGGTTATCGTTATTAAGTGAAAAAAGCAGGATATTAGATTCAGCACTGCGAAAAAATGAATTATTTAATGGTATGTAGTGGTTTGTTTTGAAACGGAAGAAGGTGGCATTCTATGACTG
>JAAWLS010000199.1 GCA_022798035.1 Lachnospiraceae bacterium
ACGCTGTTGTATGGAGTGGAAGTGAAATTTTATTCCAATAAAGTAGTAGTCAACCGGGAATTTGAGACAAATGTTCCAGGACTGCGTGCCATCGGCGACGGCGCTTCTGTTACCAGAGGGCTCCAGCAGGCGTCGGCAAACGGACTCAGTGCAGCCCGCAGTATTTTGAACAAAGGAAACTGATAAATGAAAACACGAATGAAAAAATGGATGAGGTACGGAATTTTAATGGTCTGTGTGTTTCTTTTTCCCAGCCTGGCGGGATGTCAACTAGGAAATACGCAGGTACTGGTAAGCTCTGGACTCAGTGAACAGGAAATCTTTAAAATGAAGGATGAAATCTGTACTCTGTCGGAGGCCAGGGTGATTCTGACGAATTATCAGAATATGTATGCCACCATGTATGAAATTGATTTGTGGAAGCATAAGTTTGAGAACAATGATTTAGAAACATATGTAAAAGATTTGACAATTTCCAGGCTGGCTCAGATTATGGCAATGAATTTTCTGGCAGAGGAGAAGGGGATTTCACTGTCCAAGTCAGAAGAGGAAAAGATAAAAGAGGCGGCAGAGGAGTACTACGAATCGTTGAATGAGGCGGAGAAAGAGTACATGCATGTGAAGCAGGGAGATATCGAAACGCTGTATTATCGATACGGTCTTGCCAACAAACTCTATACCCATCTGACCCAGGGGGTTAATGATGAGGTCAGCGATGATGAGGCGCGGATTATGGAGGCCCAGCAGATTTTTGTGTCCGACAAAGACCGGGCGGCGAAAGTGGAAGAGCAGTTAAAAAACGGGGCAGATTTTCTCTCCGTGGCTAATGTATACAATGAAGCCTCTGAGATAGAGTGTACTTTTGGTAGAAACGATGTGGCGCCGGAAGTGGAAAAGGCAGCATTTTCTCTGGAAAATGAGGAAGTCAGCGGAAAAATAGAGACAGAGAAAGGATATTACTTCTTAAAATGCATCAATCACTATGACCAGGCGAAAACAGACGACCATAAATCTGTCATTTTGGAAGAGCGCAGGAAAGAAGCTGTCGATGATGTGTACAGTGATTTTTTGAAAACGCTTTCTTCTGAATTTAACGAAAAAGCCTGGAAGAAAGTAGAGGTAAAGATTGAAAAAGATGTAAAGACAGACAGCTTTTTTAAAGTATACGAAAAGTACTGCGATTGGTAAATACAAAACGGCGGGAAACTATCAAGGCTGAAATGAACGGGCTGACGCCCGGCCTTGACAATTTCCCGCCAGTCTTTTATCTACACTGCATATTCAAATTCTCTTTAAAAATCATTATTTGTCATTCTCTGCCTGCCGTTACGAATGATTCCGTAAACTGCTGATAGGGGCAGGGTTTTCCAAAATAAAATCCCTGGATGTAGTCGGGAGAGAGATTTTGAATTTTATTTCGTTCGTCCTCAGTCTCGATTCCCTCCACGCAGACGTTCAGATTTAACGTATGTACCATGCTGCTGATTAGGTCCAGCAGATTGTATTCATAGTCGTTCGCCAGCGCCTTGGCGGTGAAAGAGCGGTCAATCTTGATAATATCCGGCCGCAGGTCATGTAGATAGTGGAAGTTAGAATACCCTGTTCCAAAATCGTCCAAGGCCAGACGGATGCCGTTTTCTTTCAGCTTGGCCAGGAGTCTGGTAAAATGCGGGTTAGATTCCAAAAGTCCGCTTTCCGTCAGTTCCACGATGACATTGGAGGGAGAGACTCCCTGTTTCGTCGCTGCAGACACAATTTCGTTGATAATGTCACTTTTGATTACCTGGACGTAGGACACGTTGATGCTGATGCGGAAATCAGGAATCCAATTCAGAATTTTCCTGCAGGCAGCAAGAGCTTCATCCAGCATCCAGCGTCCCACCGGAATAATCAGTCCTGTCTCCTCCAAAATAGGAACAAATTCTCCAGGAGAGACCATACAGCCTTCCGGAGAGTGGAAGCGCATCAAAGATTCCGCGCCGTAGAGGGTGTTGGAATCGGCATGATAGAGAGGCTGAAAATAGGCCTCAAAACCTTTAAAATCATCGTAAACTGCCTGGCGCAGAAACTGCGTCAGCTTTTTGCGTTTTAGAAATTCTTTGTAATCGCTGATACGGAAACGGTAACAGCGGTTCTTGCCCTGGCGTTTTGCTTCATTCAGGGAAAATTCAGAGAGTTTCATTAAATTGATGAACGTGTATTCTGAAACATTAGAGGACTCCAGAATACCGCCGGAAATGGTAAAAACGGCTTCATAATGGTGCTCTTCCACAAAGCGCTGGATGCTCTGCTGGATGGCGCGGTACAATTTGCCAGCCTCTTTGTAAGTTCTGCCCTGAAAGTCCAGAATCAAGAATTCATCTGCCACCACCCGGTAAAGTTTTTGCCCAGGAGAGATACAGGCAGAAATGCATTCTGCTGTCTGACGCAGCACCATATCGCCGTATTCAATGCCCAGTTTCTCATTGATTTCTTTAAAGTCATCCAAACCAAGACGCAGAATAAAACCTTCTGGAAAAGGCCGGGGCGTTTTTTGCAAATAGTTCTGGAGACTGGTGGAGCCCAACAGCCCGCTGATATTGTCGGCTTTTTGGGAAGCTCCGATTTCATTGATGCAGCCGACCATGTACAGGGTCCTTTCTTTGTTTCGGACTACGTAGCCTCTGCAATTAATCCAAACCGGCTGTCCTTCCAAATCCAGCCAGCGGTATTCCATGTTATGAAAACTGCGCTCTCCAGCCAAAAGTGCAGATAAATCTTCCTGCAGTGGCTCTAAATCCGGCGGATATACGAACAGTCCGTGATTGCGGATAACATCCCGGAAACTGTTGTCTGGAATACAAAACCTCCGCTTGGCATGAGGAGAGATGTAATAAAAATCGTTGATAAAATCATAAACATATAAATAGTCATCCATACATGGATGTAATAAATCAATGACTGTGCAGAGCTGTTCTACCGTAATTTCCTGAAAATCCTGACACATTTTCATTTCCTCCCATGTGAAACTGTTCCTTCGTAGGAATAGGTACTGAAAAATGGTATTATTATCATTATATTTCATATTTTTCAGGAATGCAATTACTTTTTACGGTTCAAATGGTCCTAAAAAGTAAGACCCAGACAGTCTTAGAATCAAGTTTTCCATGCAGCATGGGCCCTTACATCTAAGACTGTCTGGGTTGTAGTATTTATTCTGCCAGCAGCATCATAATCTGATTGCTTCTTGTAACAAATTTGCTCATAGCGTCTGTAGGCAGCGGATGATTGCTCAAAAGGGCTAAATCATACAGCTGCTGACAGAACAGAGAAACATGCTGGGAGTCTTTGTGGTTTAAAATATACTGTACCAGTGTATTGTTGGCGTTTAACACGAGAGTCTGGTCACCGCCGAACATGGAGGCATCCATACCTGCCATGCCGTACATTTTCATCATATCCTGCATTCGGCGTCCTTCTTCCGAAAGGGTGATAACGGAAGAAATGTCTGCGTTTTTCAATTTTTCCACGGATACGTTCAAGTTTTCATTTTCCAGAGCTTTGCGGAAAATCTCCGTCAGACTGTCTTTTGTCTCTTTTAAGTCTTCTTCTGAAACTTCTTCCTTCAAAGATTCTGTCAAATCGGCGTCAATGCGGACGAACTTAACTTTCTCATTTCTGCGCTCTAACTGAGTGATGAAAGAGGAGTCAATGTTGTGGTCTAAAATCACAGCGTTCATTCCCTGTTCTTGGAACATTTTGATATACTGTCCCTGCTGCTGAACATCCGTAACATAGTAAATAGGTTTACGGGTATCTTTTTCTTCCGGCATGTCTTCTGTCTCATTTTCAGCAGTATTTTCAGAAGAAGTGGTTTCCTCTTCTGATGGTTCTGTGTCAGCTTCTTCCTCCACTTTCAAACATTCCGGAAGGGTGAGATATTTATTGTCCAAATCCTTGAACAGAATATAGTCGTTTATTTTATCGCAGAATTTTTCGTCTTTTAAGCAGCCAAATTTGATAAACGGACTGATGTCATCCCAGTATTTTTCGTAAGATTCTTTGTCTGTCTTGCACATGCCGCTTAATTTATCTGCCACTTTTTTCGTGATGTAATCAGATATTTTCTTGACGAAACCATCGTTCTGCAGTGCGCTTCTGGACACATTTAAAGGCAGGTCCGGGCAGTCGATGACACCTTTTAATAGCATCAGGAATTCAGGAATTACTTCTTTGATATTGTCTGCAATAAATACCTGGTTGTTGTATAACTTGATGGTGCCTTCAATGGAGTCATACTCGGTGTTGATTTTCGGGAAGTAGAGAATACCTTTTAAGTTGAAGGGGTAGTCCATATTCAAATGAATCCAAAACAAAGGTTCTTTGTAATCCTGGAATACTTTGCGGTAAAAGGTTTTGTATTCCTCATCTGTGCACTCGTTGGGATGTTTGCCCCACAGCGGATGAATGTCGTTTAAAGGAACAGGACGTTTCACAATTTTAGCTTTCTCCGTACGGGGTGATACTTCCACTTGCTCTTTTGTTCCGTCCTCTTTTTCCTGTTCTTCAAATTTGGCTTCCTCGACAATTGTCTCAATAACAGTGTCTTTTTCCGTTACTTCTTCAGCGGGAATCGTCTCATATTCTGTCTCTGCATTTGCCTTATTCAGGAAAATAGGAGTCGGCATGAAAGAGCAGTATTTCTCAATGATTTCCCTTGCACGGTATTCGTTGGCGAATTCCAGACAGTCTTCGTTGAGGAAAAGGGTAATCT
>JAAWLS010000200.1 GCA_022798035.1 Lachnospiraceae bacterium
TATGGTCAAGCGGCAGAGATATTATGAATCTCTGGATACTGCTGCTTAGGCATTGATATCCTTGCAAAAAAAGTGTCAACCAATATTGACAATATCATTTCCTATCGTTGTCACACTGGAAGGAATTATTGTATTTTTACACCCTGCAATCAATTTATTATTTTGTGTTTCTATAATGGCATTGCAATTCCCTTGGCTGTTATACTTTTCATTTCCCTCTGCCACCTTTATACTTTCCAAACTTGCGCAGGCGCCAAATGGGTAGCTCCCCATGCTTGTTACACTGCTCGGAATTTCTATGCTTGTCAATCCGCAGCTCCAAAACGCATAATCCTCGATAATTTCCACATTTTCCGGGATAGTTACATTTTCCAGCCCACTGCAGCCTTGAAATGCACCCCATCCGATACTAGTTACGTTTTTAGGAATAACGACGCTTTTTATAGTCTTGCACCCTGCAAACGCCTCTTCTCCGATACTCGTCACCCCGTCCGGGATGATTACCTCCCCGCCGCTGCCATTGTACTTTTTCAATACTCCATTTTCAATCTCAAACTCATTCTCCTCTGCCGCCTGAACCTCCATTCCGCTCCGAGGGACTGCTCCAAGCACGGTACACACCATCAACAACAGACATAGACCTGCAGACAATTTTTTCTTTAAAACCATTCTCATTTCATCACTCCTCTTTTTGTACATTTTGCACATGAAATTTTAAAAATATTGTAACCCTATATTATGTTTTTCGGCCAAAAAAAAGGAAATTTTTGTATATTTTTAACAAAATCTCCTTTCAAAACACTCCTTTTTTATGTTTTTGAAGCAATTTTCTTTTTCCCATCTGTATTCCTCTAAATCAAGAAATAGAGTGGCAGATTCTGACGTCAGACAGTATAATGGAATCTATACTGTAAAACTGCACAGAAAGGAATTTTTAACTTATGAGAAAACGAGAACGGGAAATTACAGACTTACAGGAAATCCGCTCTATTCTGGACTCCTGCAAAATTCTTCATTTAGGCCTGAGCGACAACGGACAGCCCTACGTCGTCCCCCTGAACTACGGTTATCTGCTGGAAGATGGAACATTAACCTTCTATCTCCACGGAGCAGCAGAAGGATATAAATACGATGTCATACGCAGCAATCCCAGAATTTCCTTTGCCATGGAATGTGATACCATCCCTTTTGAGGGAAAAGCTCCATGCCAGTACGGAATATCTTATCGCAGCCTTATGGGCATGGGAAAGGCAGAGATTGTCACCGACACAGCAGAAAAGCAGCGGGGACTGTCCATTCTGATGAAAACCCAGACCGGCGAAGATTTTGAATTTACAGAAAAACTTGTGACGATTGTAAATGTGATAAAAATTACGGTGGACAGCTATTCTGCAAAAAGGCGGCCTCTGCCTGGAAACCTTATGTAAAAAATCATTATTTACATAACAAAAACCCTACGGCAAAATGCAATGATTGTCATCCTTTTACCGAATAAAATTCACGGACTGCCGCTTCTCTTTTTCCGGCAGTCCGAACTTCTCTTTCCCAACTCTAATGATTTCGCGGACTGCATAACATTTATGGAACTTCTGCACCCTGTATATCCACCACCACATACTCCGATTTACATCCGGTTTTGAACTTAATCGCCCAATCGGAAATACCGGAAGTCACAATAAAATTTGTATTGCCTCTCTGCTCTAAGCCATAACTTTTGTCGTCAATTCCGGTCCATTGGCCCATGCGGTTGAAAGGAAACAACTGTCCCCCG
Organism: Lachnospiraceae bacterium; assembly: GCA_022798035.1. GTDB lineage: Bacteria > Bacillota > Clostridia > Lachnospirales > Lachnospiraceae > Petralouisia. The sequence goes on from JAAWLS010000200.1 coordinate 1,772, forward strand.
TGGGTATGTCCGGACAGCACCAAATCCACACCTGCCGCCTCCTGAGCATCGTAATCATACGGCTGATGGTCCAGCACAATACTGTATTTCTCCTTGGAGAGGCCTTCTGTCAGCTCCTCCATGGATGCGGCAGAGCCTCCTCTGTGATTCTCAGAAGCATCCTGCCTTCCAATGAGATAAAACCTGTCATCTAACAACACGATTTCATCCTGCAGCACTGTCACATTATTTTTTTCCAGCTCTGCAGTCAAATCTTCTCCTGTGTAACCCCTGTATTCTGCCTCATAATATCCTTTATCATGATTTCCAAATACATAGTAGACACCATATGTGGTTTCTAACTCCCCCAGGGCTTCACATGCCGCAGTCATATCTTCCCTGGAAGTATCGTCATCCACAAAATCCCCGGTTATCACTACAATATCCGGATGCTCCGCCTGTATAGCCTGCATCTGCTCTGAAAACTTCTCTTGATACAGCATGTTGCCCACGTGGGAATCTGCAAATTGCACTATTCGCAGATTTCCCACCTCTTTTTCCGTGTCAATCTTGTATTCTGTCCGCCAGACGTGATGTGCCAGATACCAGCCGCAGGTAAGATATACGGCAGTAATTCCAATTGCCGCTGCCCCTGCATAATATTTTCCAAATTCTGCCTTCCGTTTCTTCTCCAGAAGTCTGCCGATTCCGTCACACAGCATCCAAATGACTGCCAAATGCAGAGCCACAACTGCAGCATTGACTGCTCCCATTGCTGCCCCGACGCCAAAAAGAATCACTAATACCAGAAGAAATCCCAGAGCAGAACAAAACCATTTTCTCTCTTTTGCGGCTTTGCGAATCACGGAAAATTTGGCAAATCTGCCTGTCAGATAAAAAACGCAGAGAATGGTTCCCAAGATGAGTCCGCCAAAAATCAATGTCCACATTTTTGCTCTCCTTTATTTCACTACCTTTTTGTGCGCACCATTTTCCTGCCGGACCAGTCAGAATAGAGTTTTTTACTTTTTCCTTTGACTTTTACCGTTTTGTAAGTGCGAATCCTGACATAATATTTCTTTTTTGACTTCAATTTGGAAATCGTCTTTTTGTCAGCGCTTTTTTTGACTGCAGTCATCTTGGCTGTTTTTCCTTTAAAGGTTGGGCTTGTGCCATACTGAATCTGATAGCCGTCAATCTGCGCCTTCTGTTTCTTCCATATCACCTGTATGCCTTTCGATTTCCCGACAACTTTTTTCAAACTGGTTTTTGGAGGCCGTATGGTAAAAGTTCTTGTCACGCTTCCGGTATAATTTCCGCGGAATTTAATTGTCGCCGTGTAAACTCCAGGATTTTTCCTTCCTTTTGAATAATTAACTTGATAATCTGTGTTGGCTTTCAGCTTTCTGCCTTTTTTGTCTTTTACAGTTACGGAAGGTTTCTTTGTTTTCCCATCATAGACAAAATCCATTTTGCTCCACAAGATTTTTCCGGGACTTTGAATCACAGCTGTATCTTTGAGCGCAGAACACACACTGCATACCTTTTGTATCTTTCCATTCTTTTTCAAAGTTGCCGGAATGCATTTATTCACATATCTGTGGCCTAATGCCGGAATTTCTTCTGTATACCGGCTGCCGCAGCTGCAAGTATACGTCCTGACCCCGGTTCCTGTGCAGGCTGCCTTTTTCGTCACGGTACACTGATACACATGTTTATGCTCTGGTTTGACCGATTCCCCTGGTTCTTCCGGCTTTTCTGGTTCCACCGGTTTTTCTGGTTCCACCGGTTTTTCTGGTTCCACTGGCTTTTCTGGTTCCACTGGCTTTTCCGGTTCTTCTGTGTCCTGGTCATAGAAAATAATCTGCCGTTCCTCTTTTACGATATTTTTCAACGCTTTTACATCTGCCACGGTTTCCAGATTTCCCTCAAAATAATCAGAGCAGAATAAAAATGTATAATTTCCCGGCTTGGCTCCCTCATGGGCCCGCAGATAATACCTGCCTGGGCATTCTTCCGAAGCCATAAGAGAAACGGACTGGAACCAGTCTGTTTTATCCAAAATATCAGGTGAATCACTCTCCCAATAATCCGTCCGAATCCTGATTACATAATCTGCCTCATAAAAAATGTAATAATCTATCACTTCGCTGTCATCAAATACTTCTCCTTTGTCGTCGTACCATTTCACCTCAAAATATATATTTTCGTCTGGAATGATTTCATCCTCTCCATAGGCGATTTTCCTAAGGTCCACCTTTGAAGGCCCAGAGAGAATCTCCACTCTGCCGACTTCCCGGATATCTACGGTTTCCCCATGTACTGTCCAGGCGCCCGCATTGTAGTCCAGTTCATACCCTCTATCTATATTTTTCTGAGCCAGCACAAAGCTGGGTTCTGAACCACCCCCGCTATTTGCAAAAATATAGGATTTTTCTGATATCAAATTTCCCGGAAACAGATAGCTTCCTGTCTGAAACTGTGTAGTTCCCACAGTATCTCCCAAAATAGTCAGAGAGCCTTCCGTATTCAGCACAAGAATATTCCGCTCTCCTGTCTGATTTTCCGTGCTGGTAAAATTTCCAGATATCACAACATCCCGCAAAGAATTAAAATCTATGCAGCTTTCATTCTGCAGGACAACATTTTGAAGCCTGTCTGATTCGGGGACCATACGTGCTTTGTCTTTCAACACAATATTTCCCACGTTCTCCACTGCTGCCTTTTCCAGAGAAACTTGATTTAAAGTCAGAGTTGTGTTTTCATTTCCATAAAAATCATTTGCTCTCCCATAACTATTTGCCGCTCCCGTTATATTGATTTCCGCCCGACTGTTTAAACTGGTATCAATCCTTTCTCTGACTGTCGCTTTGTTGTCCAAATTCAACAGCGCGTTTCCCTGATAAGAAACTTTGTTGTCGCTCCCTGCTCCATGCCCC
>JAAWLS010000201.1 GCA_022798035.1 Lachnospiraceae bacterium
GACTGGTTTGTCAAGTGTTTTTGCAAAAAAGTGGGTGATTTTTGAAAAATAGGTTCTGAAAGCCCCATGAAATAAGGGCTGGAGATTCCGAGAAGTTATAAAGATAGAAGGGAGGATTTGCCGTGAAAATAGCGCTCATTGACGGAAGTTTAGAGCAGGCAGACAGCATTTCCGGCCAGATGTTAGAGGAGATGAAACCCTATTTGACCGGGCAGGAATGGGAAGAATTTTATTTTTATAAGGACAGCTCTGAGAAAAAAGATGAAACAGCCGGGAGATTTCGGGAATGCGGCATACTTCTTTTTGCAGTGCCCTTTGACGGAGAAAAACTTTCTTCTCATATGGAAGGGATTCTCGCGAAATTGAAACTACTGCTGGAAGAGAGAAAATCTCTGCCGATGGTGTATGCCATGGCTCAATGCGGGGCTTACGACGGGAATCGGAATGCAGGCGCCCTTGACAGATTGAAAACCTGGTGTGAGGAGGAGGGAATCCTCTGGGGACAAGGGCTGGGTATGGGCGCCGGAGGAATGCTGTTATCCATGCAGGAAATTCCCATAGGACAGGGGCCGAAAAAAGAGATGGGAAAAGCCTTTGCAGAGCTGGCGGAACATATGGCGTCCGGCGCTTCAGGAGAGGATTTGTTTCTCAGCATTGACATATCGAGATTTTCCTGTCAGGCGGCGGCTGGATATGGGTGGCGTCTGCACAAAAAAGAAAAGAATCAGGAGGAGGTAGAAAAATGAATGTGGAATTAATCAATCGTCCCCGGAGACTGCGGGGAAACGCTGTTTTGCGCAAAATGGTGCGGGAGACCAGAATGGATAAGTCTTCTCTGGTGTATCCTATATTTGTGATGGAGGGGGAAAACAAAAAGGAAGAAATTCCTTCTATGATGGGACAGTACCGTTACAGCGTGGACAGAATGGAAGAAAAGTTAATTGAACTTAGAGACGCAGGTGTGAGCAGTGTGATGCTGTTTGGAATTCCTGGCGCCAAGGATGAGGTGGGCAGCGGTGCTTATGCCCAGGATGGAATTGTCCAGAGAGCCTTTCGCAAGGCCAAGGAAGTCTGTCCTGAAATGTACATGATAGGGGATGTATGTATGTGCGAGTACACTTCCCATGGTCATTGCGGCGTGCTGTGCGGCCAGGAGGTAGACAACGACAAGACATTGGAACTTCTGGCCAAGACAGCTCTCTCTCAGGTACAGGCAGGGGCAGATATGGTGGCGCCTTCTGATATGATGGATGGACGGGTGAGAGCCATCCGCAGAATTTTGGATGAAAACGGATATACCAACACGCCTATTATGTCCTATGCAGTAAAATTTGCCTCTTCTTTCTATGGGCCTTTCCGGGATGCAGCAGATTCCGCGCCGGCGTTTGGAGACCGGAAATCTTATCAGATGGATTTTCACAACCGCAGAGAATCGCTGAAGGAAGCCGCATTGGATGTGGAAGAAGGGGCTGATATCGTTATGGTGAAACCTGCCATGGCTTACGGAGATTTGATTCGTGAAGTGAAAGACATGACAAATGTTCCGGTTGCCTCCTATTCTGTCAGCGGGGAATATTCCATGGTAAAGACTACCGCCAAAGCAGGATTTGTAGACGAGACCAGCATCATGTGCGAGATGGCGGTCAGCGCATACCGGGCAGGAACGGACATTTATATTACATATTTTGCCAAAGAGCTGGCAAAATGTATGGACGAGGGAAGAATTGGGTAATACCAGAACTTTGACTGCAGCTTTTATTGAACAGCAGGCCGTCAAATTAAAGCTGGACTATCTGCTGTCTGTAATCGTTTTTCAGGCTGTTGTCGCCTTTTGCAGCCAGCCCAGTACGGTATAAATCAGTCGATTTCAAATCGTAAGAGAGCATGTGCTTTGCCGAGGCAGAGAGAGCACGTTCTGCATCGGAAGGACTGGTGATTATCGGCAGGCTGCTGTGGGTTTTCAGAAAGGTGAGCAAAGGGGATGAGCTCTTGCGAAAGCCCAGTACACGCAGATAAGAGGGCTCTGGAAACTGGGAGTAGTCCTCTTTGAAAATACCAAGCAGTATATGGAGAAACAGGCGGCTGAGACGAGTGTAAGTGATATCTTTGCTTTTTATTTGCTTACAGAATCCGCTCCAGGAAAGAAAAGAGTCAGCTTCTTTTTTCATGCGGCTGGCAAGAGAGGGAGCGCTGTCTGCATAACTGGCTAGACATTCTCTGGATTCTGTGAGCAGTCTGTGGTGGAGCAGCATGGAGAAATCATTTTCCCACAGAAAAGGGTGGGGATAGTTTTTCAAAATATCATAGGCCTCTTTTGGCATATGGCAGGAAAGTTTAGAGAAAATGTCCCCATTATCTGCTGGTGTTTTTTCTTGAAGCAGGCTGCGTATGGCAGAAGCAGAGATAAAATTCTCACCGGATGATTCTGTTTCCAGAGAGATATCATGGTAGCCCTGCCCCCTGCGCAGCAGAGGAAGCGGTACGATATAAGAATGCTCCTGGACCAAGGCTTTAAGGTATTCAATTGCCAGAATATTGTTGGGAGAAGACAGGACGTCTTCCAATTCTGATTTGGAGACAGCTGTTTCGCGAGCCAGGAGATTCTCAGGTTCAGAGACGGCTTCTCTGGGGAACAGAACGTTTTTGAGAGCCAGAGAACGGGCCGCGGGAAAGGATGTGCCTGCTTTTAAGTGGCGTCTCAAAGTTTCCTGAAAATTGTCCGTTTCCTGCAGCAGAGTACGGGCTGTTTCCTGCAGCAATTCTAAATTTTCCGTTTCTGTGCCGAATCCCAGGTGGCTCACGATTCCAGTGCGCTGCAGCAAAGAGACGCCGCCCCGGGCAAAGTACTCTGCGCTGGCCGCAGCATAGAGAACTGGAAGTTCCAACACTAAATCAGCGCCACAGGTTAGAGCCATCCTGGTACGGCTGTATTTATCTATCAGTGCAGGCGCGCCTCTCTGCACAAAATTTCCGCTCATGGCGATAATAATGTAATCTGCATCTATCTTTTTTCGCAATGTCTCAATTTGATAAGCATGTCCTTTGTGAAAAGGATTGTATTCTGCAATAATTCCGATTATTTTCACTGTAACCTCCATCCTGCTGATTGTCGGCTCCATGGCTGTTTTTACTATGGAAGCCGGGGACTTTCGCAGTGATTTTTTAGGCATGATATCCGTCTGGTTCTTTGTCTGTAGTCATTATATGCTTTTTAGGGGGGATTAGCAACGTTTCCCTTTTTTCTGGATTTGCGGGATTCCTCCGTTGTGCCGGAAAAGTAATTATGATAAAATATGCACTGAGAGAGCTCCTAATGAAGTTAGTAGAAGGCCCGAGTGAGCATAGGAGACAAGCCCAAATGGGTATAGAGAGACCATACCCTCAGTGAACAAGGGGACACACGGTCGGGAAAGAACCAATTTTTGCTCCTGCCGCGTTGCTTTCCTTCCGCGTACGTCCAGTACGTGTCAGTCAAGCGCCTTGCAGGAACAAAAATTGACTTCTTTCCGACTCTGTGACCCTGGCCATAGATATTGGGGTGATTTTCAAGGCGGACGATTGAGGCGTACTGGACGTACGCTGATTGAGGACAACACAGAGAATCACCCCAATATCATGGCTCAGGGCGTGTGTTCCTTTGTTCACTGAGGGTACCATGGATTGCAGAGCAATCATGGATTAAACAGAAGGACAGAGAATGGATTCGTAATAGTGATATGCGGTGAGATAGGCAGTAAGAGGGTCTTTTGCCCAGCCGGAACCCTCATTGGAAGAATGTCCATTTTCATATTTCAAAATGCACCAGAAGAATGGAGAAGTGTTGGTCTGTGATTCTTCCGGGGTGACATATACCTCAATGGAATAAGAGACTGAATGTTTCATACAAAACCACTCCTTGAGATTTTATGAGCAGTATATGCAGATATGGAGGAAATCATTCATGCTAAGTGAGAAACAGGTAACAGAGCTGGAGAAAATCATAGACATAGCGAAAGAAAAAGAAAATAAAATAAATTCCATGTTGTTTTACAATCTGATTGTGGCAATGCCAGGCAAAGACAACATAGAAGATAAAATATATGAAATGCAGGAATATTTGACGTCCCGGGGAGTTGAGATTGTATTTGACGGTGTGGAGACAGAGGAGGAAACGGGAAGCCCCATTGACAGTTCCATTAAGCCCTTTAATCCTTCGACGATAGATATTATCATGAAACCTATAACATTGGATTCCATAGTAAAAAGAATAGAAAACGAAGAAATCAATATGGAGACAGAGTTTCAGAGAAAGTCAGGGCTTTGGAGTGAGATGAAAAAGAGCCAGCTCATCGAGTCCCTTCTGTTGAAAATACCCCTTCCAGCCTTTTATTTTGACGAGAGCCGAGAGGACAGCTGGTTAATCATTGACGGGCTGCAGCGTCTTACGGCGTTAAAGGAATTTATGGTGGATAAAAGTTTAAAATTAGAGGGTTTAGAATTTTTTTTAGACTTAAATGGATGTGGATTTGACGACTTGCCCAGAGTGTTTACTCGAAGATTAGAGGAGACCAGTCTTGTTTCTTTCAATATAAGAGCAGGGACGCCAGAGAATGTAAAATTTAATATCTTTAAGCGAATCAATACGGGAAGTCTGGAATTG
>JAAWLS010000202.1 GCA_022798035.1 Lachnospiraceae bacterium
TTTATTTTGAGATGAATTACAGTTTTTCTAATCTGAAGGAGATAATGATAAATGGATATAGACAATGAGTTACTTAAAAATTTAGACCAATTACACACAACAGAATTAGGAGTAATGCGAATAAAAAGAAATCTATCTTTAAATACAGACGATGTAGTTGATTGGTGTAAAACTAAAATCAATTCTGCTAATGCTGTTATCACAAAAAACGGAAAGAATTGGTATGTGAATGTAGATAACTGTACCATAACGGTAAATTCCTATAGTTATACTATCATAACAGCACATAAGAAAAAAAATGAAATATGAAATTTACGAAATGGAAGGATTTATTTTAAATGTAACAAGGTATGAAAATTCTTTGTGCTTTGGAACTTTCATACCCTGTCTTTATCAAATATACAAATGCTGTCTATTCCGACTTCTACTTATCTCTCCATATAATTCTTCCCTTAGTCAAATCATAGGGAGACATTTCAATGGTAACTTTATCGCCTGGTAAAATTCGGATAAAATTCATCCTCAATTTCCCGCTGATATGGGCCAGAATCTGGTGTCCGTTCTCCAACTCAACCTGGAACATAGCGTTGGGTAACTTTTCTACCACCGTTCCTTCTACTTCAATTACATCTGCTTTTGACATCTTGTTCCTCCTGATTTTTCATGCCATTCGTCCCTCACAAGATATTAACTTTTGATAAAGTTTAATGGCTCTTTTTATTTCTTCATTCCGAAAATTCTCCTGGGTAAAGACTTCTGTAATCTCTTTCGGAAGCTTCTTTATTATTTGAATATGTTTCCTGTTCTTCTTCTTCGGCTTTTCCAACAGTTTTAACCTGCCGTCTGCCAAATAAACCATACGGGCTTCTTCTTTTACAATTACATAAATGCTGTCTTTGTCGTGACCTGATTTGGAAACCGCAAATTTTATGTTCATCTGATTCTTCCTTTCGGTCTGATTTCGTTTATATAAGGTAGTTTTCTTCACTAACCTCAGTCTACGCTTTCAGCTTGACTTCACTAAACTGCTCTCAATCTCATCCGTTGTAAGAGTCAAAATCTCTGGTTCCCCTGATGTCACTAAAATTGTATTTTCGTAATGGGCAGACAATGAGCCGTCCTGGGTTACTACCGTCCAGTCATCATTCTGCCATGCCACATCAAAACGACCTGCATTAATCATGGGTTCAATTGCCAATGTCATTCCTGCTTTCAGTCTAACGCCTCTGCTTTTCTGGGTAAAATTCGGTATCTGGGGGTCCTCATGTAAATGAGTCCCTATGCCATGCCCTACCAAGTCTCTCACTACGCCATACCCAAACTTTTCCGCATACACAGCGATTGCATTTGAAATCTCATGCAAATGATTTCCCTCTTTTGCATATCGAATGCCTTCAAAAAAACTCTGCCGCGTCCTTTCAATCAACAATGCTGCATCCTGGGAAATTTCTCCCACGCCGTGAGTTCTTGCTGCATCAGAATGATATCCTTTGTAAATCACGCCGATGTCAAGGCTCACAATGTCTCCTTCCTGAATAAGCCGTTTTTTTGTGGGAATTCCATGCACCACTTCATCATTCACTGACACGCACACGGAAGCCGGATAACCATTATAGTTTTTAAAAGATGGCGTGCATCCATAACTTCTGATAATCTCTTCTCCCAGACGGTCAATATCCAAAGTAGACATTCCAACTCGCAGTTCTTTTTCCAGATTTTCATGAACTTTCGCCAGGATTTTCCCTGCTGCCCGCATTAATTCGATTTCTCTGGCAGATTTAATTGATACTGACATTTTCTACGCTCCTAAGATTTCTACAATGGCGCCAAATACATTTTCCATTGGCTGTGTTCCATCTACGGTCTTTAAGATATTCTGCTTCTTATAGTAATCAATCAATGGCTGGGTCTGCTCATGGTATACTTCCAAACGTTTCTTTACGGTCTCTGGCTGGTCATCGTCTCTCAACACTACTTTATTGCCGCAGCGGTCGCATACGCCTTCCACTTTTGTGGGAATGGAAACAATATGATAAGTTGCCCCGCAATTCAAGCATGCACGTCTGCCGGACATTCTGTTGATGATGTTCTCATCCGGTACATCCACATCAATGGCATAATCCATTTTCTGATTGATTTTTGCCAGTGCTGCATCCAAAGCTTCTGCCTGAGGAATGGTTCTTGGAAATCCGTCCAGCACAAATCCATTTTTGCAGTCATCCTGACCAATCCTATCCATAACCAAATCGCAGGTCAGTTCATCGGGAACTAAGAGTCCTTTGTCCATGTACTCTTTCGCTTTCTTTCCAAGTTCTGTTCCTGCTTTCAGATTTGCCCGGAAAATGTCTCCGGTGGAAATGTGAGGAATGGAATACTTATCTGCAATCTGTTTTGCCTGTGTTCCTTTTCCTGCTCCCGGTGCACCTAACATAATAATCTTCATATTAACTCCTCCTTTTATTCTTGTCACAGCATTTTCTATGACAGCGTTAATGCACCATAGGAGATGCCTTACGGCACCTCCTAGATACACAATTGAACGTAATCATGTTCCAACCCTGTGAGCATAATCAATCGTTTAAAAATCCTTTATAATAACGTACCAGCATTTGAGATTCGATTTGTTTCAAAGTCTCAATGACAACACCTACGATAATGATAATGGATGTTCCGCCAAAAGACACGTTTGCGCTGAATACTCCGTTAAAAAAGATTGGAATTACAGCGACAATCATCAATCCCACTGCCCCGATAAATACGATATAATTTAAAATCTTTGTCAGATAATCACTGGTTGGCTTTCCAGGTCTGATACCTGGAATAAATCCGCCCTGCCGCTTCATGTTGTTTGCAACTTCCAAAGGATTGAAGGTAATGGATGTGTAAAAATATGCAAAAGCAATTACCAATATAATATATACTACCAGGCCTATACTGTAAATTGGGTTCTCCGGGTCACACCAATAAGACTGGGACAGACCGTGAAGAATCTTACTTCCTATTCCATTTCCTTTCCCTTTTCCCAGGATTGCCGCTATTACAACCGGAAACTGCATAATGGACTGAGCAAAGATAATCGGGATTACACCTGCAGTATTCACTTTCAGAGGAATGTGGGTAGATTGTCCGCCCACCGTTCTCCGTCCTTGAATTTTTTTGCTGTACTGTACCGGAATCTTGCGCTCTCCATCCTGGAGAATGATAACAAACACAACTGTTACCAAAATCACTGCAAGAATCACAGCTCCAGCAATAATTGCATTTCCCACATTAGGAGCATTCGCAATAAACTGCGTGTAGAGCGTCATCAAATCTTCCGGAATACGGGAAATAATGTTGATAACCAACACGATGGAAATACCATTTCCCACACCATGTTCTGTAATTCTCTCACCAACCCACATCAGAACTGCAGAGCCTGCTGTCAATCCGGTTACCATCATGATAACATGCGGTGCGTCAAATTTATCCAGATAACCGCTCCGTCCAAATCCAATTGCCATGGCAATGGACTGAATCAGTGCTAATACAACCGTAACATAACGGGTAATCTCCGCTATTTTCTTTCTTCCATCTTCTCCATCTTTCTGCATTTCTTCCAGTTTTGGAATTGCAATGGTAAGAAGCTGCATGATAATGGAGGATGTGATGTAGGGGGTAATGTTCAACGCAAACACAGACATTTGTTCAAAAGAACCGCCAGTGATTGCATTGAAGAAGTTCAGTGAATCCGCTCCCTGATTATTTGCGAACCAGTTTGCAATTACTTCCGCCTTTACACCGGGAAGGGGCAGTTGAGAGCCAATTCGAATCACTACCAGCATTGCCATCGTATAAAAAATACGATTTCTGATATCCTTAATTTTAAATGCATTACGGAGTGTCTCCAGCATTAAACCACCTCTGCTTTTCCCCCAAGAGCCTCAATCTTTTCTTTTGCTCCCTCACTGAATGCATTTACCTGAACGGTAAGTTTTTTCGTAAGGTCACCATTTCCAAGAATTTTTACCCCGTCTCTTGGGTTTTTAATGATTCCTCTCTCTATTAAATTCTCTATCGTTACGACTGCATCGTTATCGAATACTTCCAGAACATCCACGTTCACTGCAACAATATCTTTAGAATTCCTGTTTGTGAATCCACGTTTTGGAATTCTTCTGTACAATGGCATCTGTCCGCCCTCGAAGCCGATTCTCGGTGCTCCGGAACGAGCTTTCTGACCTTTATGTCCCTTACCTGCTGTCTTACCATTTCCTGAACCGTGTCCACGTCCTCTTCTAAAATTGTTGCTGTGCTTTGAACCGGCTGCCGGTTTTAAATTTGATAAGTCCATTCTGACACCTCCTTACTCTTCCTAAATTTCCTCTACTTTCACTAAATGCCGTACCTGTCTGACCATACCTCTGACTGCCTCATTATCCGGCATTTCCACTACATGATTTAATTTTCTAAGGCCCAGCGCTTCCACCGTTTTGCGGTTTTTCGGCACGGCGCCGATTGTAGATTTCACAAGTGTAATTTTTAATTTTTCTGCCATTTTCCATATCCTCCTTATCCGAGTATCTCTTCCACAGATTTACCGCGGAGTTTTGCTACCTCTTCCGGAGATTTCAACTGAC
>JAAWLS010000203.1 GCA_022798035.1 Lachnospiraceae bacterium
GCCCCTCTCCCCTTGAAATCCCTTCCTCTTTTGCCAATCTCGTGAAATGCTTCACATTTCCCTCGCTGGCCCCTCTCCCCTTGAAATCCCTTCCTCTTTTGCCAATCTCGTGAAATGCTTCACATTTCCCTCGCTGGCCCCTCTCCCGTAGAAATCGCTTCCAGGATGTAAACACCCTGAAAGCTTATTCCTCCGGGCATTGCTTCGCAATTATCCTGCGCTCTGCGCAGGCGCGGCGCCATACTGTGCCATATACGTGTTATAGTACAAGCCTTTTTGCTTCAAAAGTTCTTCATGTGTTCCCCGTTCCTGAATCCTTCCATTTTCCAGAAAGATAATCTCATCTGCCCGGCGCACTGCTGAAATCCGATGGGCAATGATAATTTTCGTGGTATCTAAAGAATCCAGAGATTTCTGTATCTCATACTCCGTCTCCATATCCAGGGCAGAGGTGGAATCGTCTAAAATCAGCACCGGATTATGTTTTGCAATCGCCCTTGCAATGCTGATACGCTGTTTCTGTCCGCCAGACAGCCCCACGCCCCGCTCACCGATAATCGTCTCATAGGTATCCGGCATATCTTCAATAAATTTCCTCGCCTGAGCAAGGCCCGCCGCGTGTACCATGGCCGGATTTTCCATAGTATTTCTCTGTCCCATTCTGATATTCTCAGAAATCGTGTCAGAAAAGAGAAACACATCCTGCATCACCATCCCGATGCTGCTTCGAAGCTGCCCCAAAGACAAATCTTTTACATTCACGCCATCTAATTTTATGCTTCCCGTCTCCGCATCAAAGAAACGCATCAAGAGATTAACCATAGAGGTCTTTCCTGCCCCGGTAGCCCCCATAATTCCAAGGGTTTTCCCCTGAGAAAGCGTAAAAGAGATATCATTCAAAATCTTTTGATTTCCTCTGGCAAAAGACACGTGTTCAAAGGCGACTTCCCCTTTTACCTGCTCTAATATCACAGGGTGTTCTTTCTCTTCAATAGATGATTTCTGTTTATAAATCTTATTGATTTTCCTGCAGGAAGCCACTGCTGAGGATAAGTCATTTGTAAGCCACCCCAGCATTTCCATAGGCCACACAATGTTTCTGCAGTATTCGGAAAATGCCACCAGGCTCCCCAGGCTCATCTCTCCCTGAATCACCAGAACACCGCCGATAATTACCATCACAACCGGAAGCAGTTTTCCTGTAAACTGAAAAATCGGATAATACCGCACCAGCATTTTCGACTGCTGCATATTCAAATCGTAATATCTCTGGTTGTGGGAAAGAAATTTCTGAATCTCAAATTTTTCCCGTGCAAAGGCTTTTACCGTGCGGACACCCGCTAAATTTTCCTCTGCTATGGTGGTAAGTTTCGCGTTTTCCTCACTGATTGCTTCATAGATTTTATCCAATTTCCGCTCCATAAATATTGCAGTAAATCCCATCAAAATCATTGCGGCAAGGGGAAGAAACGCCAGTTTCCAATTCAATGCAAACATACAGTAGAGAACGATTGAAACGTGAATTATCACCTCTATCATCAGCATGCCCACATAGCCCAGCGCATTCCACACTGCATCCACATCGTCCTTCACCCGGGCCATCAATTCTCCTGTGTTGGTGTCATCAAAGTAATCTATGGAAAGGCTTTCAATGTGGGAAAATAAATCTTTCCGCAGCTTTGCCGCAATCTTGACGCTCACCGCATCAAAAATAAATTCCTTCAGATAACCGCCGACAGCCCTTCCGACGCCGATAATCAAAATCATCAGCAGAAGGCCTCCTAAAAGTTCCATCTTTCCTTTGATAATCACGTCATCTACAATGCTCTTTGTAATCATCGGGTACAACATATCCAGCACAATGGCGGTTACCATACAGATAATGGCAAACAGATATGCGTACCAGTATTGTCCAATATATTTCAATAATTTCTTCATAATTATTCCATCTCCTTTCTCCCGGCTGGCCGAAGATAATTACGAAACTGTTAATTTCCCAATCATAATCAAGTGTCTCTCCCATGCCTGTGCAGCAGGCACCTGCCGGCTGCTGACACATTTCATTTAAGGGCCCATATGCATAAAAAGACCCCGTGGTTTACCCACGAGGTCACTGTTCCTTATTCATATAATGATGCATACACTATGCATACAAATCCGCTGTAATTTCACTTACACTTACTCATATTATGAATGGTATTCTTCTCTCACAAAATTAATGCGGAATCCTGTCTGCAGCCACCGAGGTAAATCTACAATTTGCTTTTCTTATGAAGTTGTCTTTGGCATCGTGTCTTAACTTAATCATTGTTTTACCTCGCTTTCTTTTATATTTTAAATCCATACTACTTTATTATTAAAACATAGCTGCTAATTTTTGTCAATTACAAAATTTACAATGATAAATAATCTTTTACCTCTGGCTTTCTGATGTACATTCTTTGCTGTAAATTATGATTTTTATAACCAAAAGGGATATTTCAATCGAAATGCGTTGAAATACCCCTTTTGCTACGCTGGAAAATTTAGGATATGCTATAAATCTTCCTTAGGCAGTTCATCCAGAGATTTAAACGTATATCCCATCCCTTCCCATTTTGTCAAAAGCTCATCTAAGATTTCTCCATTTGTTTTTGAAGTATTATGTAACAGCACAATAGCTCCGGGGTGTACCCGTTTCAGCAGTTTGTCAAAAGCCTCCTCATGGGTAGGCTGACTGTCCTGGTTCCAATCTACATAGGCAAGGCTCCAGAAAATAGTCTTGTAACCCAAATCTTTTGCCATCTGCAGGCTGGACTCACTGTATTTTCCCTGAGGCGGACGATAGTATTTTGCCATAGGGGCTCCCACTGTCTGCTCATAGAGAGTTTCCAATTCTCCCATTTCTTTCGTGAATTCCTCTTTGCCCATTTTCGACATATCTGGATGATGATAACTGTGATTTCCCACAATATGTCCTTCTTCCACCATGCGTTTCACCAAATCCGGACTGGTGGACAGATAATTTCCCACCACAAAAAATGCTGCTTTTACATTATGCTTTTTCAGCGCATCCAGAATGGCCGGCGTATTTCCATTTTCAAATCCACAGTCAAAGGTCAGATACAATACTTTCTCTTTTGTATTTTCCGCATAATAAGCATTGTATTTTGCAAGTTCTTCATACGTGGCGTTGGCAGCCGGAGGCTGCCCTTCCTCCTGAAAACTCAACCCCCAGTTCCCATCCGAACTTGTCTGAATCTTTGAAACTGCCGCCGGCATCATCTGTGCGGCAAAACGCCCCAGGAAAAAAGATGCGGCAAAAATACCAAGTACAATGAGACAGGAGGTTACTTTTACTTTTTTCAGCACAAACACTCTCCCGGACTGTGCCCAGTCCTTTTGGCTTTTTATATATATATATTGGACTTGAAAACATTTCATTCCCCAAACCATGGATTTCTCCCAAATGCTTCCTATGCATTTTGTGTTCTGAGAATTACCTGCCGGTTTTCACACTCACATCAGTCACTCCATATCCCTATTATCTCACCACTGCATATACCATATATCCAGCATAAATCATCATGCAGACTGCTCCTTCTATGCGGGAAGTCCTGCCTCTGCTCTTTCCAAAAATCAGCATGAGAACAGCGCTCACCACCAGCACACTGATATCCGCCAGCGACTCTCCTGAAGCTTTCATGGGAGAGAGGACCCCGGAAATACCTAAGATAAATAAAATATTAAACACACAGGAGCCCACCGCATTTCCCAGAGCAAGACCGCATTCCCCTTTCCGGGTGGCAATCACAGAAGTGACCAGTTCCGGCAGGGAAGTTCCCACCGCCACAATGGTAAGTCCAATGAGATTTTGACTGAGTCCAAATGTCTCTGCAATTTTGCTGGCATTATCTACCACCAGATTTCCCCCGGCAATAATTGCTGCTAAGCCTCCCGCTATGTAAATCACGCTCACTCCGGGAGACAGAGAACTTTCTTCCTTTTGCTCTTCGGTCCGGTTTTTCAATCCCTGTTCCACCACCACAATCATGTAAGCGGTAAACAATACCAGCAGCAAAGCGGCCTCTATCCGTGTAATTTTTAAATCCAGCAGAAAGATTAACAGTAAGCTACTGATTCCTATATTGACAGGCAAATCCCTTCTCAAAATATTCTTGTCTGTGGTGACTCCACGCAAAACGGCGCACAGCCCTACCACCATCAGAAGATTAAAAATGTTGGAACCGATAATATTGCTGATGGCAATGTCATTATTTCCAGCCAGTCCGGCGGTGATACTGACTGCCGCCTCCGGTGCACTGGTTCCCATTGCCACAATGGTAAGCCCAATTACCACAGAAGGAATTTTCAGCAGCCTGGCAATGGAAGAACTTCCATCCACAAAAAAATCTGCTCCTTTGATTAACAGTACAAAACCTACTACCAGCATAAGATACATCATAATGTTTCCCTCTCTTTCTAATTTATTGTGCAATACAATGTTTCCCTTATGGGATTTTGGTGTCAAAAAGTGTTACGCATCCTGCCCGGAGGGCTTTTTGTCATATAGGAAATCCGAAGGAATTTCCTATATGACAAA
>JAAWLS010000204.1 GCA_022798035.1 Lachnospiraceae bacterium
GGATAAAGAACAGATGAAAAATGAGATAACATGTTATCAGATAAAGAACAGATGAAAATGATACAGGCAGATAAGAGAGGGGACAAATGAGAACTATGAAATGGAAGGAACTGCTCTGTTCCGACAGAGTGAGAAATTTTAAAAATCTATCTTCCAGAGATTTTCGCACAGAGTATGAAAAAGACTATCACCGGATTATCGGGAGCGCTTCTTTTCGGCGTCTGCAGGACAAGACACAGGTCTTTCCTTTGGACAATAGCGATTTTATACGGACCCGTCTGACCCATTCCCTGGAAGTGTCCTCTTTTGGAAAATCTTTGGGACAAAATATCAGCAAGCGGCTGCTGCAGGAAGAGATAGATGCGGAGTTTCTGCCGGAGTACCAGGGATATCTCTGCGATATTCTCCAGTGCGCAGGGTTGCTTCACGATATCGGAAATCCGCCTTTCGGCCATTTTGGCGAGACGATAATTAGAGACTGGTTTAAACAAAATCTGCCGCATATTTTGTATCGGAGAAAAGACGGAAGGCAGCAGCCCCTGACGGAAATCCTGACAGAGCAGATGCAGAGGGATTTCTATTATTTTGAGGGAAATACCCAGGCGCTGCGTCTGGTGGCCAAACTGCACTATCTGGTGGATGAAAATGGAATGAATCTGACGAAAGCTCTAATGGGAACCATTATGAAATATCCTGGTTCTTCTCTGGAAATAAAGAGTACGCCCCACATCAGACACAAGAAGATGGGGTACTACTATGCCGAGCGGAAATTGTTTGCAGATTTGCAGAAGAGTCTGGGAACCAACGGCAGACGTCACCCCCTTGCCTTTGTGCTGGAAGCGGCGGACGATATTGCCTATCGGACGGCGGACATTGAAGACGCGGTGAAAAAGGGATGCATTACCTACGAAGAACTGCTGATGGAATTGGAAAAGGCAGGAGAGAAATTAGAGGGAGAGCAGAAAAATGCCTTTGATACAATGGTGGGGAGCCTGAAGAAAAAGTATCAGAGCGCGCAGAGGCGGAATCTGCAGCAGCCCAAAGTGAATGCAGTTCAAAACTGGGCTGTGTATGTGCAGGGGTGGATGATTAATGCCGCCACAGACAGTTTTGTCAATCACTATGATGAGCTGATGAATGGCAGTTATGGCATGCAGGGAGAAGATTTGCTCACCGGCACCGATGGAGAGAGCATGATGGACGCATTGGGTGATATCGCTTTTCGGTATGCTTTCCAGATAAAGCCGATTTTGAAGCTGGAGATTGCGGCTCAGTCAATTTTGGATTTTCTGCTGGAACATTTTGTACAGGCAGTTCTGTACTTTGAGACAGGAGAAGAAATGACAGAAGTGCAGCAGAAAATGATATCTCTGGTGTCAGACAATTACATTGCAATTTACAGGCATTTTGCGAAAGAGGTAGAGGATTCTGATTTGTCAGAAGCGGAAAAAGAGGCAGAAAAATTGTATCTGCGGCTGCTTTTGGTGACGGATCATGTCTGCGGAATGACAGACAGTTATGCGAAACGCTTATATCAGGAGCTACGGGGAATAGATTGATTTTTGCTTTGGAGGAAAAGCATGCAGAAAGAAATATTAAATCAGAAAATGGAGTATTTAAAAGAATACATTCGGGCGCTGGGCAGTGCGGCGGTGGCATTTTCCAGCGGCGTGGACTCTACGTTTCTTTTGAAAACGGCCCACGAAGTATTGGGAGAAAAGGTACTTGCCGTCACAGCCAAATCCTGCTCTTTTCCGGCAAGAGAGTTGACGGAGACAAAGGAATTCTGCCGGCAGGAGGGAATCCGCCAGATTGTGTTTGAGACGAAAGAACTGGAACAGGAGGCTTTCTGCCAGAATCCTCCCAACCGATGTTACATCTGCAAAAAATCCCTGATGGAGGAAATTCAAAGAATTGCCGGAGCACAGGGAATGGCCCATGTGATGGAAGGTTCCAATGTGGATGATGAGGGGGATTACAGGCCTGGAATGCAGGCAGTGGCAGAACTTGGCGTTTTAAGTCCTCTTCGGAAAGCAGGGTTGAGCAAAGAGGAAATTCGCCTGCTGTCAAAAGAAATGGAACTTCCCACCTGGAAAAAACCGTCTTTTGCCTGTCTGGCTTCCCGTTTCCCCTACGGGGAGCTTATCAGCAGAGAAAAACTTGCCATGGTAGAAAAGGCGGAGGAATTGCTGCTGTCTTTGGGATTTTCCCAGCTCAGAGTCCGTATTCATGGAAAATCTGCACGAATTGAAATACTGTCGGAGGATTTTGCAAAGATGATACAGGAGGAAACCAGAGTGCAGATTGTAGAAAGTCTGACAGGTTATGGATTTGACTATGTGTCTATGGATTTGAAAGGATACCGGACGGGAAGTATGAATGAAACTTTGAGACTGTGAAATGTCTGGTCTGAGGGTGGACGCGCAGACGTTATAATTTACGATATTTTTCTTAAAAATAAATCAGTTTTTAATTTTTTATGAGTTGCAGGGAGAGAGGGAAACATGAATTTATTGACGGCGGAACATTTGTGGAAATCTTATACGGCGGAGCGGATTCTGCTGGAGGATGCTTCATTCAGTCTGCAGGAAGGAGAAAAAGCAGGGGTAATCGGAATCAACGGCATGGGGAAATCTACCTTGTTGAAGATAATTGCAGGTGTGGAGGAACCAGATAGGGGGACGGTAATCCGAGGAAACCATGTAAAGATGGCTTATTTGGAGCAGACCCCTTTGCTGGAGGACAGCGACAGCATTCTGAGAGCTGCATTGAAGGGCTTGCAGGAGGATGACACTGTGCTGGCAAGCGAGGCGAAATCCATGTTGTACCAACTGGGATTTGGCGATGTGGAACAGCTGGTAAAACATCTCTCCGGAGGGCAGAGAAAAAGAATTGCCCTGGTAAACGTGCTGCTGCAGCCTGTGGAAATTTTGATACTGGATGAGCCCACCAACCACCTGGACAGTGAAATGTCTGGATGGCTGGAAGATTATCTGCGCCAATTTCGGGGCGCGGTGGTGATGGTCACTCATGACCGCTATTTTTTGGATTCTGTGGTTCACAGAATTGTGGAAGTAGACCGTGGGAAAATTTACAGTTATCCTGGCAGTTATGCAGATTATGTGGCTTTGAAAATGCAGAGACAGAGTATGGAGCAGGCCAGCGAACGGAAGCGAAAAAGTATTCTGAAAAAAGAACTAGCCTGGCTGGCCAGAGGTGCGAGAGCCCGGGCCACGAAACAGAAAGCACATATTCAGCGGATAGAGGATATGCTGGCGGCAGAGGGGCCCGTGGAGGAAAAAGCAGTCGCCATGTCTTCCGTATATTCCCGAATGGGGAAAAAGACAATAGAGTTGAAACAGCTGTCAAAATCATATGGAGAGAAAAAATTAATTCAGGATTTTACTTATATTTTCCTGAGGGATGATAGAATCGGCATTGTGGGGCCCAATGGGTGCGGCAAGTCTACCCTGCTCAAAATCATACAGAGGCAGGTGCTTCCGGATAAAGGGAGCGTAGAGATGGGCGAGACCATAAAAATCGGATATTTTGCCCAGGACAATTCCCACATGGATGAGACGATGCGGGCCATAGAGTATGTGAGAGAAGCGGCGGAGTATGTAGACACTGGAGAGGGAAAAATCAGTGCTTCCATGTTGATGGAGCGTTTCCTCTTTGACGGAACCCTTCAGTGGACGCCTATTGGAAAATTGTCCGGCGGAGAGCGCAGGAGGCTGTATCTGCTGCGGATTTTGATGGGAGCGCCGAATGTATTGATACTGGACGAGCCTACGAACGACTTGGATATCCAGACCTTGACGATTCTGGAGGATTATCTGGATTCTTTTGACGGGATTGTGATTTCCGTCTCCCATGACAGATATTATCTGGAACGGTTAGCAAAGAGAATTTTTGCCTTTGAGGAAGAGGGACATCTGAGACAGTACGAAGGCGGGTATTTAGATTATATCCGAAAGCGCGGGGAAGGCCGTCTGGAAGGGAAAGAGAGTTCTTCTCTGGAGGATAAGAAAGAAAAGAAGAATGCCAATTGGAAGGAAAAACCCAAGTTCAGTGAGAAAAAGCTGAAATTTACATACAAAGAGCAGAGAGAATATGATACCATAGAGGCAGAAGTAGCGGCTTTGGAAGAAAAGATAGAACTGCTGGAGCAGGATATGATGGAACATGCCACGAATTCTGCCAGGTTATCTGCGCTGATGGAAGAGAAAACAGAGGCGGAGGCCGCTTTGGAGCAGAAAATGGAGCGGTGGGTGTATCTGAGTGAGTTAGCGGAGAAAATCGAAGCCCAGAATCACTGAAATAGAATTACTGAAATGAAGATAAGTCTGGGTGTATCTGAGAGAGGCGGAAGAAAGTTCAGATGCGCAGATGGGAGGATGCCATGGACACAAAATTTCAGAAAAAGCATGAGTCGGACATGACAAAGCGGGAAAAATGGGAATTGGAACGGGAACCAGGCCCAGGAGATTCTGGACAATGCCACAAATGATGCAAACAACATCCGTTAT
>JAAWLS010000205.1 GCA_022798035.1 Lachnospiraceae bacterium
TTCTGCGGCGTGTCTTTTATGGGCGAGAGCGCTAAGATTCTCAATCCGGAAAAGACTGTGATTATGCCGGATAAGATGGCGGATTGTCCTATGGCGCATATGGCAGACATTGAGAAAATCAATGAGATGCGGGAGAAATATGAAGATTTGGCGGTGGTGTGCTACATTAATTCAACTGCAAAATTGAAGACTTATTCCGATGTGTGCGTGACTTCCTCCAATGCATTAAAGATTGTGAAATCACTGCCAAATCAGCACATTTATTTTATCCCGGATGAAAATCTGGGACGCTATGTGGCTTCCAAAGTGCCGGATAAGCAGTTTATATTTAACGATGGATTCTGTCATGTACATAAGGGCATTACGGCGGAGAATGTGAGAAGGACAAAAGAGGCTCATCCTGCCGCTCAGATTCTGGTTCATCCGGAATGTACCGAGGATGTGACTGCTTTGGCGGATTACATCGGAAGTACGTCGGGAATCATTGATTATGCCGTAAACAGCCCGTCAGAAGAGTTTATTATCTGTACAGAGCTGGGAGTACTGTATGAACTGAGAATGAAAAATCCTGGAAAACGTTTTTATCCGGCAGGCCAAGGCCAGCTCTGTCCGGATATGAAGTACATTACGCTGGAGAAAGTGGCAGAAGCTTTGGAACAGATGACGAATACCGTTGAGATGGAAGAAGAGATGCGGCTTCGTGCCAAGAAACCTCTGGAGCGGATGCTGGAACTGGGATAGGGGAAATTGCAGTGCAAAGGCTCAGCCGCAGAAATAGATTGAATGAAGCCCTGCAAGTGGAAAATGGGAAAGAAATGCTTTTGATTCGTGTGAACCGGCTTGAAAATGAGATTAGGCAGAGAAAAGAACGTATCGGAATGATTGCCTAGAAGTGATAAAATTTTGCAGCAGAATAAATTATTCTGCTGCAAAATTTTTTTGGTGCAGATAACGGGCCAGATATACAAAAGGCGTATCAGCTATGCTGGTCACCAGAAAGATAATATAGCTGGCTGCTGCAATAGAAATCATGGTAGAGGTGTCATAAGTTCCGAGGAAAGCGCCCCAGGTAAAGAGAATCGTATTTAAAAGCTGGGAAATCATGGTGGAACCATTGTTGCGCAGCCACAGAAAACGCTTGGAATCGCCGAATTTTGCCTTGGTGAAAGTCCACCATTTATGATAAGCCCATACATCGAAGAGCTGGACAATTACATAAACCACAATACCCACAATCATAAGCCGGGGAGTGTTGGAAAAAACAGTGCGGATGGCTGGGGAGGCAAAATCATTTTCATTGGGTATGTACAGCATCCAGGACTGACTGATAAAAATAAATACCACAGAAGTTGCAATTCCCAGATAAACAGCGGTCTGGGCAGATTTTTTTCCATATAATTCACTTAGAATATCGGTAATCAGAAACGTGGAGGCGAAAAGGATGTTTCCCAGAGTCATCTCCATGCCAAAGGCATTTACCATAATCAGAACTTCAATGTTGGCCGAAATAGTGGCAACGACGGTCCATAGGTAAAGTCCCTGTTCTTGGAATAATCGAAACAAAATTACTACGGTAAAATAAGTAAGAAATAAAGTTAAAATTAAAAGGATTTCATTCTGCATGTTCTACGACACCTCCTACGCCAAAAGCTGTATTTTCCATTAAAATGTCCACTCTGTCATTGTCAATGTACTTGGGATAAAGTTCTTTTGTAAACAGAGCAATTACGCCGGGGTCTGGCTTTATAGGCCGCTTATTTTCCTGCATGATATTGACGCAGACACGCTCAAAATAAGTAAGGCCTGTCTGAATATCTGTTTCCATGCTGGCGGCAGTCTGTCCAGGAATGCCCTGCAGCAGGCAGACTTCGTCGAAATATACGGCGATATCCTCTGGGGAATCGGTGTCAATTCCTTTGTCTAAATAGCTTTCCCGAAATAGAGAGTCAAAGGTTTCCACACCAATTTTTATTTTTAATTCGATGTTGTGGGAGGCAAAACGTCTGCGGAATGCCGGAATAGCTTCTCTGTGCCGCCAATGGCATTCAAAATGTACTTGGCAGATGCCGCGCTGGATGCAGATTTCTTCTATCAGGGAAACGGTATTTTCATCTAAATCCACGAAACTACCGGAATTGATGACTTCCAGCTTCCCATAGATACCTGTAACTTTCTCAAGCTGCTTCTGATTTAGGGTAAAATTCGCATCCTCATCGGCAGAGGAGTCCAGGTGGTAATCGCAGAAACGGCAGCGTCTCCAGACACAGCCTCTTCCCCGGAGCATAACGATTTCACGGGGATTTTTCTCGTGAATAACGGCATAACGGTTAGGGTTAAAATCTTTCATAGTACGTCCTTTCTGTTTTTTATGGGAAAGATATGTTCACGTTTTAGCATAACAAGGTCTTTCTTATGATGCGGGCGCGCATAATTATTTTTATCTTATGGGAAGATACTTTTACGCTTTAGATTGATAAGCATCTTCCTATAAGATAAAAAAAAGGCGCGCAAAGCGTGCCCAAAATACAAGAAAAAATTTTCTTGCAAATCCCTAGTTTTGTTTAGAGACAGGATGGTCACGAACTGTCTTATTTCGTTTATAAAATAATTAGGCAGTTCACGGAAAGGAAGTTAATGTCACAGTCCGTGAGCATGCAGAGAATCTACAAAGGGTATTCTCTTTTCCGGATGATATTCTAGCACATGAAATCTGCATTTGCAAGGTTTTTTGTGAAATTGTGCCAAAAGAAATAGCCGTCTTAACTATCTCTGTCCAGTCTTTCCTCAAATATATCCTCCGGTACAGGTTTTGCATACCGATATCCCTGAGCTGCATAGGCGCCGATTTCCTGCATTCCATCCGTAAGATAACCTACCACAGCTTTCTTTGCCTTTTTCCTTTGTATTCTTTTATTTTTCAAGGTTTTCTCTGGCTTAGCACGCTGTTGTGGTATTTGGAGGAATAGGTGACGTCCTCGCCGAACCATTCCGGCGGGATAAACTCGTTGGCTTCTTCCTCCGTCTCAAATTCCACTTCTGCCAGCACCAATGGGGCCAGCTCTCCCTCAAAAATATCTAATTCGATAGTCAGCTCAGCATTCTGCGTCTCTTTGGAGGAAGTGTTTTCTCTGAGCGGAATCAGATACCGTTTCTTGGCAATGAGAATGCCGTCTATTTTGGGAAGCAGATGGAGATAGGCTTCCCTTGTCAGGGGCAGGTTGTATTCTTCCCGCACCATAAGTCCTTTTGATTTGTAAGTGAGATAGTAGGCCTCATCTTCCCTGCGAATCCGCACCACAGGCTCTGTGGACAGGTACCCTTGCTCAATCTGATGAAAAGGATAGGACTCTAAATCACCGGGCAGTGACGAAATTAAAAATTTGCGCTCAATTTCCATAATAATCTCCTGTAGCTGTGATGAATTATTTTGTAATTCGATTGGGGTGTCAAAAACACCTTCGGTGTTACACTTTAATCGAATTTAGAATGAATTTTTTCATTAGTACTATAACATTTTACGGAATCAGCGTCAAAGGAAAGCAATGTCCGATATTCAGAAATTAATTCTTGAAATTCCCTGCAGTCCCGGAGAAAATCATAGGCAGAACTTTTTTCCATTTCTGAGAGTACTGCAGGCATCATCTGCCTGGGGTCGGAGGCTTTGGCAATACGATGAAACAGAGAAGAGCCGCTCATATTCCAGGGGGTAAGCATTGCTTCCAACATGTTTCGGAACAGACAGAGACATTCCGGAATATTTTTTTCTGCAACGGCTGTCTGCAAAGGAGCAATATAAGACTGATAGGACCATAAATCGAGAAGTTTTGCCAATTGGTGTGAT
This sequence comes from Lachnospiraceae bacterium, assembly GCA_022798035.1. Classification (GTDB taxonomy): domain Bacteria; phylum Bacillota; class Clostridia; order Lachnospirales; family Lachnospiraceae; genus Petralouisia. The sequence continues at coordinate 3,842 of JAAWLS010000205.1, forward strand.
TTACCGGCGATATTTTCTGCATGTTGCGTCTCACCGGTTATCAGTTCCGCATCTACCATTTTGCAGAGTAGTAATTGAACTTTATTGACAGCCGTGACAAATGCATATTCTAATTCTTTGGCAGCTTCCTCTGCCTTTCCCTGGTGCTGGTAGAGGATAGTCTGCAGCAGGCGTTTGTCTGTCATGCTGTTGATAATATCATCCAAGTTAGGCATTAAGTCCAGAATTTCCTGGGCCTTTTGATAATCGCCTTTGCGGATGAATCTGCTGGCCCGCATATAGTTTGCACTGTTGCAGATTTGGATATCGCTGCTTTTGGAAAGATGGCAGTACCAGGAATCAATGATGGTATCGTAGGGGAGCGTCTCCTCAGGAGACAGCCCGGACATGACAAGCAGGCCGTCAAGATGAATGGTGAGGTAGTGCAGTAATGTTTCACTGTGAGGATATTGGCAAAGTTTCTGTTTTGCTTTCTCAAAACCTTCCCCTAATCCCTCTGATTGAATGACAGTGGTAAGTTCTTTGCAAAAACAGCTGATTTCCTGTCGAGTGATATCCTCCTGAAAACAGAACAGCGTATTTAAGTCAATTTTGAGCAGACGGGCCAAAGATGGCAGAAGTGAAATATCTGGACTGGTTATGCCCTTTTCCCATTTGCTGACTGCC
>JAAWLS010000206.1 GCA_022798035.1 Lachnospiraceae bacterium
ACGTTGCTGATGCCAAACAGTACGCAGAAACTGCTGACTACCACCTCTTTTGCCGAAATCCCGGAAATCAAAGCTACGCCAATCTGCCACATGCCCAGTCCAGCAGGGGCAAGCACCGGCTCCATCCAGTGCCCCAGAACTGCTCCAAAACTTTTCGACACATCATCCACCATACCGTGAATGCCGAAATTCAGCAGAAACCAGATGATAATGGACGCAATAAAAATTGTAGTTCCCGCCTTTGTCAGATAATCTTTTACCTTCTCCCACACATACACCGCAATGGTTCTGGCATTGGGCGTCTTATACTCCGGCAGTTCTATCAGCAATGTGTGATGTTCCGTGTGAGTCTCAGCCCGGTGAATCACCAATGCAACTACAATTGCAACAATCATTCCGATAAAATACATGGAAAGAGCTGCAAACATGGCATACTCCCCGAAAAACATATCTGCAAACAAAACATAGATAGGGAGCCTTGCAGAACAGGACATAAAAGGCGTAATCAATATAGTTCGTCTCCGGTCTGACTCTTTTTCCAATGCCCGGGCAGCCATAATAGCCGGAACTGTACATCCAAATCCAAGTACCATCGGCAGAAATGCCTTTCCAGAAAGGCCGAGATGACCCATCAGCCCATCCATCACATAGGCAACCCTTGCCATATAACCGCTGTCCTCTAAAAACGCAAGAGCCAGAAACAGAATAAAAATATTGGGCAGAAAAGTCAAAATTCCTCCTACTCCTGCGATAATTCCATCCACCACCAGTGAAATCATCCAGTCGGCCACATTCATCTGTTCCAGCAGATGAAGCGTTCCGTTGGAGACAGAATCTAAAAGTACCTCAAATCCTCCTTTTAACGTGTCACCCACAAAAAATGTCAGAAAGAAAACAATTGCCATGATACCGAAAAAGATTGGCATTCCCCAGAATGGATGGGTGAGTACCTCATCCACCTTATCTGTGAAAGCCGCTTTCTCCGACTTATAAAACAATGTGTCCTCTATCACTTCTTCTATGTAATCGTATTTTTGATTGATAATTTCTTTTTCATAACTTCTGTCCAAAACCTCCGGCAGTTCCACTGGATAAGAATCCATAATTTCTTCATCTCGCTCCAGCAGTTTGACGGCATACCAGCGGGCATTCTCCGAAATTTGATATTTTGACTGCAGCTGCTGTTCTAAAAGATGAATTTTTTCTTCAATATCCTCTTTGTAAGTGACGATTTCCGGCTGATGTTTTTCTTCATAATGGTGCACCGCCGCGTGAAGCAGGACATCCAGTCCCGTCCTTCTTCTGGCGGACACCGGCACAACCGGAATTCCCCCTAACATTTCCGGCAGGCGGTGGAGGTCAATCTCCATGCCCCGTTCCTCCACAATGTCCATCATATTCAAAGCCAGAATTACCGGCTTGCCCAGCTCTAAAAGCTGCATTGTCAAATACAGATTCCGCTCCAACGCAGAGGCGTCCACAATGTTGATAATCACATCCACCTCATTTTCCATAATGCAGCGCCTGGAAACTTTTTCTTCAATGGAATAGGAAGTCAGACTGTAAATTCCAGGCAAATCAATCAGCTTTAATTTCTGTCCTTTGTAGACTGTTTCTCCCTCCACTTTTTCCACCGTAACCCCGGGCCAGTTGGCCACTTTCAGGTTAGCCCCGGTAAAGGCATTAAATAATGTGGTTTTTCCGCAATTGGGATTTCCCACAAATCCTACTCTAATCGTTTCCATCCGGCACCTCCTCTGCGGGATTTACCAAAATCCCTCCTGCAATATCCCTTCCGACTGCCCACCGGGTTCCCCGCACTTTGATAATCAGAGTCCCGTTTCTTTTGCGGTTCATCACACGAAGTTTGGTGCCGCTGTTGATTCCCAAAGCTTCCAAACGTCTCATAATTGTCTCTTCTGTTGCGATATCTGTCACAATATAACTTTGATTTATGTTTCCATCTAGTATCGTCATAGTATATTCCTCGATTTCTTTTCTCTTTATCCATAGATTATATACCAAATGATAATGATTATCAATAGCAGGTTCTTCTATTTCCATGGCAGATAAAACCGATTAAAAAAATCCCTGTGAACATCCTCGTTCACAGAGATTTCTATTCTCATATTTTTACTGACATCAGTCACTCAGCAGTCTTACCACACAAATCGGAGAACGGTAGAATGCATTGGAAATCTTGATTCCAGTTCTTGCAGAACTTGCGTGCACTACTTGTCCATTGCCAATATACATTGCCACATGATTGATTCCTCCTCCACTGCCGTAGAAGAACAAATCACCCGGTTTTGCTGCGGAAGCATCAATTCTTGTTCCGTATCCTGCCTGAGCTCTGGAAGAATGAGGCAGGTAGATACCATATTTCTCATAAATCCGCATAGTAAATCCAGAACAGTCTACGCCGTTCGTCAGGCTTGTACCGCCCCACACATAACGGTTTCCTACAAACTGGCATGCATACTGAACGATATCCACACGTACGTCCGATATACCCTCGCCATATTTAATTTCCGTCATAGTCATTGCCTTTGGAAGCTGTTCTGACAATTCTACAAATTCTCTTGCCACATAACATTCATCGCCGTCCACATCTACTTTCAGCCATTCGCCCTGGTCTTCCAGCATCTGCAGTTCCTCTCCCTCTGCAATCATCGTCCAGATGGAACAATCTGTATTAGGCTCCACTCTGGCATTTAACGTCTGAGTCACAGAAGTTGCAACAATGGATTTCACTTCATTTGCCCTGTTCGCTGCATCCTGGCCGGTCAAAAGAAATTCACCTTTTACATATCCAGTTACTTTTCCAGACTGAATCTGATACCATTCGCCTTCAGATGATAAAATCTCGCATCCGGCATCTACCGGTAATTTTCCTACTAAATCGAACTCTTCTCCGGCTCCTTCCCGGATATTCAAATGATTCTCAACATTTGCAATTCCCAGATTTGTGTAACCGCATACAGACTCAGGCTCACTTTTCTTTTCCGATTCCGCACTCTCTTTGTTATCTGAGTTTATTTCTTCATCAGACTGGATGTTCTTATTTGCAACCAGACTATCACTAAATACGGCCGTCACGCCTGCATCCACATTTCCAGATGCTTCCACCGGCATCTGAATCATTCCGAATACTACCGCTCCTGCCATACATGCCGTCATCATTTTCCTTATTTCGTTCTTCATTTTTGACCTCCCAGACAATTTGTATCATGCGTAAATCTATAACAAAACAATTTCAAAACAATTTCAACTGATAATTCTCACGAATCGAGTAAGCAATTTCTCCCTAATCCTATGTGCAGTCCGCATGCTGTATCAGCAGCAAATTTCCATATACGGTTCTGTACGTAAAAAACAGTAGAATATTGTCATACTCTACTGTTTTACGGTTTCAATTATATCAACGGAAAATTACATTGTCAAGATTTCTGTAACATTTATGTAATATTTGTACAAATTCACAGTCCTTATCAACATTCTTTTTTTGTAAAGTGTGATTTATCAACAAAACATACTGTCTTATTCTTCCGGGTCCTTTTCCAAGATGGAAAACGCAATATTTGTGGCATGGTCCGCCACACGTTCTAAACCTGTAACCAAGTCTGTGAAAATCAGGCCGGCCATGGGAGAACATTTTCCTTTTGCCATACGCCGCACATGATTCTGCTGTAATTCCCGCTCCATAAGGTCAATATCATTCTCCAATTCCAGAATATCCGGAAGATTTTTCTCATCCAAAGTCACAAACATTTCCATGGCTTTTTCTAAGATTACCATTGTCTTCTGGTGCATCTCCTGTATTTCCTTTGCTCCCTTCTTGGTAAACTCCAGACTTTCTTCTAGGCATTTCACTGCGAAATCTGCAATATTCTCCGCATGGTCTCCGATTCTCTCAATGTCGCTCACCACATGGAACAGACCGCCGATACGCTTTGCATCCACCACAGGAAGCTGAAGCTGATTGATTTTTACCAGATAATCCGTAAGCTCTTTGCTCAGGAAATCAATCTGTTTCTCTGTCTCATAAACCCTTGCAATCTTTTCTTCATTCCGCTCAAAAAATGATTCCATGGCAAGGCTTAAATTTTCTCTAGCCATGGTGCCCATCCGCTCAATTTCCTGAGTAGTCTCCACCACTGCAGTGGACGGTGAAAAGATATTCTGCTTTCCGATGTAAAGAAGCTGAAATCCTTCGCTCTCCTTGTCGTCTCCCGGTATCAAACGCTTTGTCAAAGCTACAAACTGTGCAGAAAGCGGCAGGAACATAAGCGTCTGGAAAATCTTAAACAGAGAGTCCGCGTTTGCCACGCACCGCCCTACATCGGCTCCGGAAATACGTAAGATAAATGACTCAAACTGCTGCATTCCAAATACCAGCAGAATTCCGATAATCACCATACCAAACACATTGAACATCACGTGAATCAGCGCGGCCCGCTTCGCATCTTTCTTGGCGTCCAGACTGGCCAGAACTGCCGGCGTACAG
>JAAWLS010000325.1 GCA_022798035.1 Lachnospiraceae bacterium
GAACTGGATCTGCGCTATGTGGAGCAGCTGGTGGATGCCGGGCAGACCCAGGCCCTGGCCTACATGGTGCGCTACGCCCGGGAGCATCTGGCGGGACAGTCTGTGGAAGAAATTGCGGCAGCGCTGCTGCAGCTGGTGGAGTCAGAGGGCCTGGGGGCCGTCTGCGGCAGCGCAGTCATCGCGGCAGGCCTGGCCCTACCGCGAGAGCAGGAGATTTTTGCGTGCTTCAATCGGTACTGATACAGGCGGCAGCAAATTTCACGTTGAAAACCATACAATCGCTGGCAGGTATTTTCTTCCACAAACGCTTCCGGCAAGAGCTCGCTTCGTTCGTCACAGTGATTTCTCTGCACAGTAACAGCCAGCCTGCATACGTCATCAGACAAAGGATATGCTGAATCCTTTCTGCAATCTCCACAAGGCCGGCCTCACTTACAAACCCAGTAATACAGAACCCAGTATAAACAACAAGGGGCTGCCGCACTAAGTACGGCAGCCCCTTGTTATGGGATAAATATGTGATTAGGTTCAAATCAATCGAAACATGTTTTTATGATAATCAATGATTCCATCGCGCTTCATATAGGACAGCTCCCGTGATAGAGCGCTGCGCTCCACATTGAGATATTCAGCCATAGCGTTCCTATTCATCGGAATAGGAACGGTCCTTTTTTGCTGATCGCGTGACACGCGCCATAAATAGGTCCGTATTTTTTCCCGTATCGTCGGGCGCAGCAGACAATCAATACGTTCATGCAGCACAAGCCCTTTTTCAGCGACAGTATTTATATAGTTGCACAACAACCGGTCATGCCGGGGACATCCCCTTTCGCACCGGGCCAAAACCCGTTCAAACGGGATCTCTGTAATACCAAAACATCCTCTTGCGCCTGTACGGCGGCGGGACTTTTGTGGTCTAAACTTGCCGCCAAGATAACGCCAATCTCGCTTCCCGCTTTGAGCAGAGAAATAATAATCAGCCTGCCGGATGAATCCCACTTAATAGCGCGTCCATGCCCTGATAATATAATTCCAAAATCGTATACCTTGTCTCCTTCCTCAATGATGTAGCCGCCTTTGGCATATTGGACATGCCTTGTGGAGAGGCACTTTAACATCCCGTCAATCTCTTGCGGTTCGATACCAGAAAACAGGCTGGTATCCTTCAAAGTATCTATGTATTCATTCATCGCTATAGCCTCGCATTTTGTTGCGTGCGCAACAAAAAATTCATCCCGATTATACTATAATAAAAGCTGAATAACAAGAGGAAAGGAAATGGAACATTATGAATCAGGAAAATACGCTTTGGATTACCCGCACAGCAATTTTTGTCGCGTTGCTTGTTGTATTGCAAGCGGCTACCGCAGCATTAGGGAATACCATTATTACGGGGGCGGTTGTGAATATGCTGCTGGTTGTTTCCGTTATGACCTGCGGTATGATGTCTGGGCTTTGTGTCGCCGTCATTTCGCCCATTATGGCGAAGCTGATTGGAATAGGTCCGCTTTGGAGCTTAATACCTTTTATTGTGGCAGGAAACATTACCCTCGTATTGATTTGGCACTTCATAGGCAACAGACACTGGGGACAGAAATATACCTCGCTGATTATTGCGTTGGCAGCTGCGGCTGCCGCTAAATTTTTGGCCCTATACATCGGGATCGTACAAATAGCTGTGCCGCTGCTGTTAAAACTGCCGGAACCGCAGACAGCGGTCATTTCCAGTATGTTCTCTATCCCGCAGCTGGTAACAGCCCTGCTGGGCGGCGGTATGGCGCTGTTGGTACTCACACCGTTAAAGAGGGCGATTGAAGGGGGACAGGAGTAGCGGTGAACATAGTTTTTACCGACTCGTTCTATGGTTTAGCAGCAGTTTCACGGATGGCTTCTTTTATCAAGGACAGACATAAACCGCTGTTATCCTTAAAAAAGGCATGGAAAATGTTCGCAGGCCTTCTTCCGCAATTTGTAGCCATTCTGCTTTTTGCGGGTGTGGCGCTCGCGGTGCTTTCGCCGGAAACAACAAAACGTGTGATCGGCAAGGAAACGGGGTTTACCGGTATGCTCCTGACCTCATTCGTTGGTGCGATTGCAATAGTACCCGTTATGATCGCATTTCCCATCGTGGCGGAACTGATGAAGAATGGCGCAGGGATCGTACAAATGGCGGTATTCGTATCCACGCTTACCACAGTTGGGATTATCACGATCCCGATGGAGATAAAGTATCTGGGCAAGAAAATTACCATTCTTCGGAATGTGTTTGCGTTTATATTTTCCTTTATCATCGCTTATCTGGCGGGGGTTTTACTCAGATGAAGGCTATATTGCAAAAATACTGGTTTCTATTTGTAATGATGCTCTGTAATTGCATCATTTGGCTTCATGATCCGCAGGTTGGAAAAACAGCGTTGTCTTTCAGCAGGAATATTTTTGCCAACTTCATATTCATATTGACGCCCGTTTTTATCTGTGTTGGCTTGATGGACGTATGGATTGAGCGGGAGAAAATAATACACACCATGGGGTCCAATTTCGGTATAAAGGGAATTGTCATCGCCGTATTGTCGGGCATGATAACGGCTGTTCCCCTATACACGCTGCTGCCCATCGCTGGGGTGCTATTGAAAAAGGGAAGCAGGATCTCAAATGTGCTGCTTTTCCTTTGCGCAAGCGTAAGTATCCGTATCCCGCTGCTTTTTTTTGAAATATCCTCTTTGGGCGTGTCATTTACCCTGATAAGATTTGGCCTTAATCTGTTTGCCGTCTTTGTGATTGCCTTCATCATTGAAAAACTGCTGTCCGATAAAGGCAAAATGGCAATTTATAAAAATGCGGACAAGCTATAACACAGTATTGACAGGTAGACAAGCAGGCATGTCAAGATTCTCGATCTTAGCACGCCTGCTTGCTTATGAAATATATGATTTAACGCATACCGGTCTTAATGAATTCAATCAACTCTTCCACATCGCCAAATTCATCATAGTCACCTTTGCAAACAGAGTAAAGGCATAGGGCTTGATTTTATTCAGCAATCCTTTTTTACAGGTCTCTGTGCAGACATAACAATGCGAAATGCCCCCTTTCGGAAGAGCACTTCTTGCTTTCGCACTTATCCACATCGGGACATCCATCCGACCCACAGCCATCGCATCTCACGTTCTCCGAGCACAAACAGCATGCAAGGCCACATCGTGCAACACCTAGTTCTCGCCGCGTTTCCCCACCCAGCCAAATCTTTTTACTGGATCGCGTCCTTCAGAGCTTTGCCAGCTTTGAATATCAGAGCTTTAGACGCAGCAATCTCGACAGGTTCCTTTGTCCGTGGGTTCCGGCCGGTGCGGGCCGCACGGGCCTTGACCTCAAAAGAGCCAAACCCGACCAGATGAACTTTATCCTCCGCCTTGAGCGCATTCTCCACAACTCCAGTAAATGCGTTCAGCGTAGTTTCGCAGTCCTTTTTGGGCAGGCCGCTGGCCTCAGCCATCACAGTAATCAATTCATTTTTGTTCATAAACATTCTCCTTCTGTATAAAAAGCCGCTTGTGTATGATAGCCGAAAAGGCAATCTGCATCTCAGAAATTCGTTATTCCTTACTATACTTGTCATAGCGGCACTGCTCAAATACAGTGTTCCCCAACAGTGTAATCGCCTGTGCAGGGCATGAACTGATGCAGCGATAACACATTGTGCAGCGATCTCCCGCTGCTGCTTTGTGATTCTTTAGAATGATGTTTCCCATCGGGCATATCCGGGCACATAGTCCGCAACCCACACAGGCTTCACTGATTTTCAGCTTATCAGAGTAGTCTTTCGTCTTGCCATAATACCATAGGCGCTGACCCAAAAGGCCTGCTGCTCTGTTATAAAAGTTCAAGCCATCCCTTGGGTATTTGCCTTGCTTGATCTCCTGCGCACATTTTTCAATCTTTCTGTCTGCCGCTTTCATGATCTCCCGGTTTTTTTCAGCAGATCTTTTCAGCAGCTTCACATCGCAAATCGAATCCGGCATACAGATATGCAGGCCGCCAACGATACTCGCACCATACTTTTTCAATAGCCGTGCAGAACATCCTGCTCCATCCCCGCTGAACAATCCCATTGTGGCAACACAAAGCACCCTTTTGTTTTTCCAAAGTTCCGAATGGTCTTTGATAAAGTTTCGTACCATAACTGGCGTATTGGAGAATTGAACGGGGTATGCCAATACAATAAACTCGTGCTGTGATAATAAACTCACAGTTTCTTTTCCCTCAATGGGAACTGCCCGTGCGGTTTCATCCAATAAATAAATCAGCTTTTCAATGCAGTGTTTTGTGTTTCCTGTTCCACTCAAATATACGCCAATCATAACCTTGCCCCCAGCGTGGATTCTCCGTGCGGATACGACCAATCCTTTCCCCAGCTCACATTGTAGAAGCATTATAGAGAAAAAGCAATCAAAATTTCAAATTTATATGCAATCCATATCTTATTTTGATGTTGTTCATATCCT
>JAAWLS010000207.1 GCA_022798035.1 Lachnospiraceae bacterium
AGAAGAAGTTGTCAATGATATGTCTATCGTACTTAGTAAGAAGCCAGAGGAACTGACGGTTACTAATATGATAGCCTTTTTAAATAAACAGCCAAAAGAACAGCAGAAACTGCAGGAATTGAAGGAAAAACTGCGGAATACGCTGGATGAGATGGCGGATATCAACGGGCAGAATGAAGTGCTGCTGAAACATGCCATGGAGATGGCAGAGTTCGACCTCACACTGTTTCGGAGTATGAGGCAGGCGCCTGTTACGGCCAATTATGATAAGAGAGCCAACAATACAGGAGAGCTTTTAGGCAGCGGCGGATTTGACGCTAAGCAGTAGTGTGCCGGATGAGGCAGAAAAAATAAAAGGAGAAAGCAGATATGGCAAACGGAATGGGAAGTCTCTATATTGGAGCATCCGGGCTGCAGAACAGCCAGAATGCGCTGAATACAACAGCGAACAATCTGGCAAACGCGGACACAAAAGGATATGTAAGACAGCAGGTATTATTTGCAGACAGAGATTATGTGACATTTAAGAGTTCTGCCATCAGCAAACAGCAGGCAGGACTTGGAGTGGCAATTGCAGACGTAGTACATACCAGAGATTATTTTTTAGATAAATACTATCGAACAGAAAACGGCCGTCAATCATTTTATGAGGCAAATTATCAAGCTGTTATGGATGTGGAAGATATTTTCCAGGAGCTGGAGGGAGAACGGTATCAGGATACATTGGAGAATTTTTGGGATTCTTTTGCCGAGTTGAAAAAAGGGCCGGATGAAGAAGTAAATCAGAATCTGGTGGTTCAGAAGGCGACGCTGTTTCTGGAGAGAAGTCAGGCGATTTACAGAAATATGCGGGAGTATCAGGACAGAATCAATCTCAAGATTCAAAATGGAATCGACCGTATCAATGAACTGGGGCATATCATTCAGAATTTGAATCAGGAGATTATGCGTATTGAATCCGGCGGTGTGGAGACAGCCATGACACTGCGGGATGAGCGGGATAATGCTCTGGATGAATTGTCATCGCTCATCAAAACAGATTTTAAGGAAGATGTAAACGGCGCTGTAAGAGTAAAAATAGAAAACGTAGAATTTTTGGATGAGATTCATGTATTTGAGATAGAAGGCGTCAAAGACGACCTTACAGGATTTATCACTCCTGTATGGCCTCAGCTGTCAGATGTAGGCTGGGGAAGCCATATACCTGTGTTTAATTTTGAGGTGGATATTGCACCGGAGCTGAACACAGATATTGGAGAATTGAAAGGACTGGTACTGTCAAGAGGAGACAAGGTGGCGAATTACAGGGATGTCACCGGAGTTGACGCAGACAGATACAACAATGGTGCGGGAATGTCCACCATGATGGCGGCAGAGGCAGAATTGGACCAGATGGTTCATGAGATTGTGACAGCTATCAATGATATTTTAAGTCCCACCACCGTGAAGAGTTTTGTGGCTACGGATGGAACTGTGTACAACAACGTCAGAGTATGGGATGAAGAAAACGGCTGTGTAGGGAAAGACGGAGAGAAGCCAGGCCGGGAGCTCTTTGTGAGACGGGGATGCGACCGTTACACTCCGGTAACAGTAATGGAAAATGGTGAGAGCAAAGTCTATTATGTATACAATGAGGAGAGCACTACAGATACTTCTAAAATGTATTCTCTTCAGGGAATGGAAATTAACAAGGAACTTCTGGAGATGGAATCTGGTCTTCCTCATTTGGATAAAACGGGCCAGCCGGCATATGAAATGGCAAAAGCCCTGGTCGACATCTGGGAGGAGAAGAAATACATTGTAAATGCCAATGATACGAATCCCTGTAATTTTAAAGAATACTATCAGAGGATGATAGACGGAATTGGAACAAAAGGAAAAGTATACGGCGGTATGGCCGCAGACCTGGAAGGGGAAGTTGCCAGCATTGACAATAACAGACAGCAGGTATTTGGCGTTTCCTCCGATGAAGAATTGCAGAGTATGATAAAGTATCAGGCTGCTTACAATGCGTCAAGCCGATTTATCAACGTGATTTCAGAGATGCTGGAGCATCTTGTAACCAGATTATAAACAGCAAAGAAGAATGAATTGACCCTGGGCCGATGCAGGGAGGCGGTGGCTGAGGAAAATCGTGAAAGATAGGAGGAAAGTATGCCATCAACATTTTTTGGATTAACGATTGCGGGTTCCGCGCTGAACTCATTCCACGCAGCCACAAATACGGTTGCAAACAACATTGCAAATGTAAATACCAAAGGCTATACCAGACAGGAAGCAGTTAGAATTGCAGCGGAGGCCCTCCGTGTCAACCAGCGTTACGGTATGGCGGGAAGCGGTGTTACCACCACAGAAATCAAACAGAAGAGGGATTTCTATTATGACGTAAAATATTGGGAGAACAATGCCAGAGTGGGCATGTATGATACCAGATTATACGGAATGCAGCAGGTGGAGGATTTTTTGTGCGATGATGATTTCGTGAAAGGTTTTAAAACTATCATGGACGAAATGTTTAATTCCTTGCAGGATGTAAGAAAAACGCCGGAAAGTTCAGACGCCAGACAGGCGTTTATCAGTAAATCCCAGAGTTTTGCCAACTTTTTCCACAGTATGACCATAGGGTTCACCCGAATCCAGGAAGATTTTAATCAGGAAATTTCCACTCAGGTGGCTAAAATTAATTCCATCGGACAGCAGATTTCTCTGCTGAACAGGCAGATTAATATTATAGAAATGCAGGGCACCAATGCCAATGAGTTAAGAGACCAGCGGGCTCTTCTGGTAGATGAACTCTCAGAACTGGTTCCGGTGGAAGTGACAGAGAGTAAAGTAGTCAACAGCAATTATCCGGATATGTATACCGGGGCTACGAATTATGTTTTAAAAATCAACGGACAGACGCTGGTGGAGAATTTTGAATACAATACCTTAGTATGCCGGGCAAGAGAACAGAAAGTCAACCAGTCAGATGCAGATGGATTGTACGATATTTATTGGGAACGCAACGATGTCCCCTTTAATGCGGCAGGAAGGACCTGCGAGGGAAGGCTGAAAGCGTTGTTTGACCTTCGTGACGGCAATAACAACGAGGCCTTCCAGGGAAGAGTAGAATCTTTTACAAACGGAAACGGCGGTTCCATTGTTACCATTAAGAATCCCAGCATCACGGATATCAATGGAATGACCATGAATCCTGAGGGAATTATCACCATTAACAATAAACAATTTGCCTATACGAATTTCTCTTATGATGCGGATACTCAGACTTACCAGTTCCAGCTTCGAACTAATTTGTCTGTGGAAGACCAGGCTAAGCTGACGGAACGCAGCGCAATCATAGGAACAAATGTTGATTGTATGGGAATTCCTTATTATCAGGCTCAGGCTAATAAATTTGTCCGGGAATTTGCAAAACAGTTTAATGAAATTCACAAGTCCGGTGTTGACATAAAAGGGGACGACGGTGTTTCTTTCTTTACAGCAGAAAATGTGGCCGACGGAAGCGAATGGGATTTTTCTGATTATAACGGAAAAGACACCATGACTACAGAGAGCAACAGTTATTACCTTTTGACGGCGGCGAATTTTAAAGTGTCCGGACTGTTGGAGAGAAATCCGGATAAAATGGCAACTATGTATAAAGATGACGTGCCGGACGATGTGGCAGTTCAGAATATTGTGGATGAGATGCTCAAACTGAAAAGTGACGTTCCCATGTTCCGGGGCGTAGGAGCAGACCAATTCTTGGGATGCCTTATCAGCGACAACACAGTGGACACAGAGAAAGCGGCGCTTTTCCTTAAGAATTACACGAATATTGCTGAGACGATTATCCAGAAACGGATGTCTATCTCGGGCGTGGATGAAGATGAAGAAGCTCTGGATATGATTAAATTTCAGAATTCATATAATCTGGCATCCAGAATGATACAGACCATGTCGGAAATGTATAATCGTTTGATTCTGGAAACAGGCGTATAAGGAGGGTTATTATTATGATGCGAGTGACTAACAGCATGATTAGCAGAAACAGCATGAAAAATATGAATAACAATAAGGTGAATGTTGACACCTTGAATACTCAGATGACCACTCAGAAAAAAATCAACCGTCCTTCTGACGACCCCATTATCGCAATCCGGGCGCTGCGTCTTAGAAGTAATCTGAATGAGTTGAATCAGTATTATGAGAGAAATATTCCAGATGCCCAGTCATGGCTGGAAATTACCGAGGGAGCTCTCACAAATATGGAAAAGATTCTGGATAATATATATGAGAAATGCGTGGACGGCTCCACGGATGTCAAAACCCAGGAAGACAGAGCAGCCATCTTGAAGGATTTACAGTCTCTCCGGAAACAGGTGTATGCGGAAGGAAATGCGGACTGTGCAGGAAGAACGGTATTTACCGGTTTCAAAACCAACAGCCAGCTTACATTTTTGGAGAATGAAAAAGATACCACTTATGAAATCACAGAAAAACTTT
>JAAWLS010000208.1 GCA_022798035.1 Lachnospiraceae bacterium
ATCAGCATGCGGATTACAGAAAAAGCAGGAGCGCCGGAAGGCCAGGCAAATTATGAATTTGAGATTAAAGACACTGGAATTGGTATGAGCGAGGAATTTGTCGCACATATTTTTGAGCCTTTTGAACGGGAGAAAAGCAGTACCATCAACAAAATTCAGGGCACCGGACTTGGAATGGCCATCACAAAAAATATTGTGGATATGATGAATGGAGCCATTGAAGTACAGAGTGAGCAGGGCAAAGGAACGGAAGTAAAAGTGTCCTTTACCTTCCAGCTGCATTCTGATGCCAAAGAACCCCAGGATATACCGGAGCTGAAGAACTGCAGAGCCCTGGTAATAGACGATGACTTTAACACCTGCGACAGCGTTACCTGTATGCTGGGACAAATTGGAATGCGTGCAGAGTGGACGATGTCAGGCAAAGAATCTCTGCTGCGTACCCATCAGGCAGTGACAAGAGATGATATTTACAATGTATACGTGATTGACTGGATGCTTCCAGATATGAACGGAGTGGAGGTTGCCCGGAGAATCCGCAAAGAAATGGGAGGAGATGTGCCCATTATTCTGCTGACTGCGTATGACTGGGCAGACATTGAGGAAGAGGCGAAAGAGGCCGGAGTTACGGCATTCTGCAGCAAACCTTTATTCCTGTCTGAACTGCGGAACTGTCTGGGCTCTATCGTGAACAAGGAAGAGAACGAAAAGAAAGCTGTGAGGGAAGAGGGAGAGAAACGTTACACAGGACGCATTCTGCTGGCGGAAGACAATGAGCTGAATCAGGAAATCGCCATGGTGATTCTAGGGGATGCTGGATTTACCACAGAGATTGCTGAAAATGGAAAAATTGCGGTGGAAATGCTGAAAAATTCTGAGCCAGGCTACTATCAGGTGATTCTCATGGATGTTCAGATGCCTGTGCTGAACGGGTATAAGGCTACCAAGGAAATCCGTGCCCTTGATAATCCAAGGCTGGCGAATATTCCTATTATTGCTATGACGGCAAATGCCTTTGAGGAGGATAAGCAGGAGGCGTTAAGCAGCGGGATGAACGGACATTTGGCGAAACCTATTGATGTGGACGCCCTATTTGAGGCATTAGACAAAATTTTTGAATAAAAGTTACAGGGGTGGAATAATGGAAAAAGACGAAATTTTTCAGGAAAGACTGGAACGTCATCACGATGAACTTCGCTGGCTGTACATGGAATTGTACGATAATGATTCCATGTTTGCAGAGTTGTGCGATTCCATGAGGGAATTTTATCTGAAACGAAAAAAAGAGTTAAAAGTCAGAGATGTGAGCCGGGAAGCAAATCAGAGCTGGTATAAACAGAATGATATGCTGGGAATGATGTTCTACATTGATAATTTTGCAGGAAACATGAAAGGGGTAGAGTCTAGGCTGAACTATATCGAACAGTGCAACGTCAACTATATTCATTTGATGCCCTTTTTAGACACGCCGAAAGGCCGTTCAGACGGAGGCTACGCCGTGTCAGATTTCCGCAAGGTGCAGGAGAAATTAGGTTCGATGAAAGACTTGGATAGTCTGACTGCCGCCTGTCATAAAAGAGGCGTGAATGTCTGCATGGATTTTGTTATGAATCACACCTCCGAGGACCATGAATGGGCAAAAAGAGCCCGCCAGGGCCAGGGAGAGTACATGAGCCGCTACTTCTTTTTTGACAATGAAGAGGAGCCTTCCATGTATGAAAAGACGGTGCCTCAGGTGTTTCCCACAACGGCTCCCGGCAACTTTACCTGGCTGCCGGATATCAGTCATTTCGTGATGACTACATTTTATCCTTACCAGTGGGATTTGAATTACAGAAATCCAAGGGTATTCAACGAGATGATGTACAATTTTCTCTATCTGGCAAACAGGGGAATCGACATTATCCGGATTGATGCAGTGCCCTATATTTGGAAAGAACTGAATACTCCCTGCCGGAATCTTCCCCAGGTGCACACGATTGTCCGCATGATGCGCATTATCAGTGAGATTGTATGCCCGGCGGTTCTTCTGCTGGGAGAGGTGGTTATGGAGCCGGAAAAAGTGGTGCCTTATTTTGGAACCGTGGAGAAACCGGAATGCCATATGCTCTACAATGTCACTACCATGGCAACCACCTGGCATACGGTAGCCACAAGGGACGTCAGACTGCTGAAACGGCAGCTGGATATTGTAAATGGGCTTCCAAAGGACTATGTATTCTTAAATTATCTCCGCTGCCACGATGATATCGGATGGGGCCTGGATTATGGAATCTTGATGAAGGAAGGCGTGGGAGAACGGAGCCACAAACAGTACTTGAACGATTATTTTCAGGGCTATGCTGGAGGAAGCGCCAGCCGCGGAGAGCTCTACAATGCAGACCCGGTAACTGGAGACGCCAGATTCTGCGGAACCACAGCCTCTATGTGCGGGGTGGAAAAGGCAGGATTTGAGCAGGATGACGAGGGAATGGAACGGGCAGTCCGCCTAGACCTTATGCTCCATGCCTACATGTTTATGCAGTCCGGAATCCCGGTACTGTACAGTGGAGATGAAATCGGACAGGTAAATGATTACACTTACAAAAAAGACAAGGACAAAGCGGAAGATTCCCGCTATCTTCATCGGGGACCTATGAATTGGAAGCTGGCTGAGAATAGAAAGAACAAGAGCACTGTGGAGGGGAAAATCTTCCAGGGCCTGGACAGGTTGGAAAAAATTCGAAAAAAGGAAAAGGTGTTTGTGTCCAATGCAGACGCCTGGACGATTGAGACATGGGACCCTTCCATACTCTGTATCGGAAGATATTTTGAAGGTGAGAAAATAATCGGCCTGTTTAATTTCAGCGAATATGATAAGACGGCGTGGATTGACGAAAAGGACGGCGATTATGTGGAAATGCTTTCAGGAAAAGAAATGAAGCCTTCCGGCATTCCCATTCCTTCGTATGGATTTTACTATTTGAAGAAGAAATAATGTTATGATGATAAAAAAGAGTATAGATTTAACAGAGGGATCGATTCCTAAGAATCTGCTGTTATTTGCATTTCCGCTGATGATAGGGAATCTGCTCCAGCAATTTTATAATATTGTAGACACATTGGTGGTAGGGCGGTGCTTAGGAGAGCATGCCCTTGCCGCCGTCGGTTCCGCTTATACCATTATGGTTTTTCTGACCTCGATTATCAGTGGATTGTGTATGGGCAGCAGCGTTTTCTTTTCTATTCAGTTTGGAAAAAGAGCTTACGATACCATCAAACAATCCTTTTTTATTTCTTTTTTCAGTATTTTGGCAGTTACGGTTCTGCTCAATGGACTGGTGTATCTCTTTTTGGATGAAATTATTCAGTTTATTCAGATTCCCCAGGAAATTCGTCTGCTGTTTCGGCAGTATCTGCTTGTGATTTTTGCGGGAATTTTTGCCACTTTTCTGTATAATATTTTTGCAAATCTGCTGCGGGCGGTGGGAAATTCATTCGTACCGCTGCTGTTTCTGGCAGTCTCCACGGTCACAAATGTGGGGTTGGACCTGCTGTTTATTCTGTACTTTCACTGGGGTGTGGCGGGTGCCGCCGCAGCCACGGTGCTTGCCCAGTATTTATCCGGCGTCGGCATTATGCTGTACTATTTTGTCCGGTGCGGCGACCTTAGAGTCCGCAGGGAGCACCGAAAATGGAATAGAGAGATTTTTCAAGACATTTTTCGCCTGTCTGTCATGACCAGTGTGCAGCAGTCCATCATGAATCTCGGCATTCTGATGGTTCAGGGGTTGGTAAACAGTTTTGGAACGGTAGTTATGGCGGCTTTTGCCGCAGGAGTTAAAATTGACACGCTGGCCTACTCTCCGGTGCAGGATTTCGGCAATGCCTTTTCCTCTTTTGTTGCGCAGAATTACGGAGCTGAGAAGAAGGAGCGCCTTCGCCAGGGAGTGAAGACGGCAGGGTTGATGGCCGTTGGTTTCTGCGCGGTGGTAAGCGCTGTTGTGTATCTGTCAGCGGACCAGCTGATGGCAGTGTTTGTGGATATGGAGAGCGCACAGGTCATTCGGATTGGAGCGGAATATCTTCGCATTGAAGGCGCCTGCTATGCAGGAATTGGAATCTTGTTTTTGCTGTACGGATATTACCGGGCCATTGACAAGCCTGGCATGTCTGTTGTTTTGACTGTGATTTCTCTGGGAACCAGAGTTCTGCTGGCATACATTTTGTCCTCTTTTCCTGGTATCAGAGAAATCGGAATCTGGGCGGCGATTCCAATCGGCTGGGTGTTGGCAGATATTACGGGAATATTGTATGGATTTTGCAGGAAAAAAGAGCCTGGCAAGTCTGCGGCAGAGTGAAAATTTGGTTGTTTTGTTGTTGTTTTTGCTATAGGATGACCACGACAAACGCATGAATGAATAAATTATGAACACAGCATCCATTTTTTGTTATAATCAAAGAAAA
>JAAWLS010000209.1 GCA_022798035.1 Lachnospiraceae bacterium
CGCTTCTTCCACACTGTGGGTAACAAACAGCACCGTCTTATGGGTTTCCAGCCAAATCTGCTCCAGCTCTGCCCGGAGCATGTTGGTGGTCTGTTTGTCCAGCGCAGAGAACGGTTCATCCATCAAAAGCAGTTTACTGTCCATCGAAAGAGCACGAGCCAGAGAAACCCTCTGACGCATACCTCCAGAGAGCTGATGAATCGGATATTTCTGAAACTCCAGAAGATGTACCAGTTTCAGATAATGTTCTGCTCTGCTTTGCCTCTCCTCCTTCGGAACGCCGATAAATTCCATGCCCAGCATCACATTCTCCAGTACGTTCAGCCAGGGATAGAGGGCTGCATCCTGAAACATCACGACTCTGTCTGCCCCAGGTCCGGTAATGGGTTCTCCATCCAGCGATATCTGCCCCTTGGTGGGCTGCTCCAGCCCCGCCACAAGATTCAGCAGAGTGGTCTTGCCGCAGCCAGACGGCCCAACGATACATATAAATTCCCCATCTTCCACTGTCAAATCAATATCCTTCAGCGTCCTCTTGATAGTGTTGGGATACGTCTTTCCCACTTTTTTTAATTCTAACATTACTCCACCTCTTCTATAATATCTGCCTCAGGAAGCTGCGAGATAAATCCTTCTTCCAGCCCAATCTCAGAAAATCCGTCGATGGAGTCTTTATTTACTGCTGCATCCACTTTGATTCTGGTGAAAGCCTCCTCTAAAATGGCATCTTCTAACTTTTTCTTCGTTGCTTCATAAATCTGCGCATTTACCTTGCCGCAGGCTTCCTCTAAATTATCATTGATGTAAAGAGTGGCATTTTCATGCTGTTCCAAAAAGGCCTTTACAATCTCTGGATGTTCCTCCTGAAATTCCTTTCTCACCACAACCACTGCGACACTGTAATTTCCTTCCAGATAAATTTCATTCTCATTCAGCACCATCTCTGCACCCTTGCTGCACAGGGTAGCGCCCCATGGTTCCGGAACCAGCGCCGCATCTATATTGCCCTGGTCCATCATGTTTCCCACATCAGCATTGGCCACAGCTACCACTTCCACTGTTCCGCCGTCAGAGACAGGTTTCAACCCGTTTTCAGAAAGGAGATGCAGCAAAGACAGATGCTGCGTATTTCCAAACTGCGGAACTGCCACTTTTTTTCCATCCAAATCCTTCACAGAGGAAATATCTGTTCCCTGTCTTCTCACCAGTATTGCTCCTGCCTGTGTAGCGCCGGCTATAATGCGCACCTCTCCTTTTGATTTCACATTGGCATTGACTGCCGGCACTGGTCCGATATAACCAATATCAATATCCCCTGCAAACAATGCCTCCACCTCGGCAGGGCCGGCATTAAAAGATACCCACTCTACAGAGGCCTGACCTTCCAGCGCTTTTTCCAGACTGCCATCCTCTTTCATTACCAGAGCCTGGGGATGGGTCACATTGGGAAAATATCCAATATGAACTTCTATCTCTCCCTGAGAGTCATCCGGATTTCCGCAGCTGACAAGAAACAGGGCAAGTAGTGACAAAGCCGCCGCTGCCAGACTCTTTTTCCAGAACGAGTTTAATTTCACAACCCTTTTCTTTCTGTCATAGCAAAAAATTCTCATATTTATTCCTCCTGCTTTTTTTTTCATCCATATGTTTGGGGAGATGAAGGGTAAAAGTACTCCCTATTCCAGGCACACTCTTCGCCGTAACAGCTCCATGATGCTTCTCGGCAATCCTTTTTACCAGAGAAAGGCCTAGACCAAACCCCTCAATCAATTCATTTTTCTCCACTCTGTAAAAGCGCTGGAATACTTTTTCCAAATTCTCCTCCTCAATCCCATTGCCTTCATCTTTAATGTGAAGGAGATATTCTTTCTCTGATTCTTCTGACCAAATCCATATCGTTCCCTGGCTGGCCCCATATTTCACTGCATTATCTACCAAATTTTGAATCAGGATAAACATCAAGCCAATATCCGCATACACATTAAAATGAGGCGCAATCTCAATTTGAAAAGTCACTTGTTTTTCACTCTGTATGCTTGCATCATCGCAGACTGCATAGACCAGTTCTCCCAAATCCATCCATTCCAGCTCTGGTTCCATTTTATCCTGGTCTAGCCTGGACAAATTCAGCATCTGAACAACGATATTGTTCATTTTCTTTACCTGTCGTTCAATCAGCTGAAATGCTTCTTTGACTTCTTCATCTTTCTGCATCTGAGGCTGGGCATATTCGCATTCTGCCATCAACACTGTAATCGGAGTTCTCAGTTCATGTGCCACATCGGAAGTAAAACGTTTTTGATTTTCAAACATATCTTCCAGCCGCTCCAGCATTCTGTTATTTGCTTCCACCAAACTGAAAATTTCCACAAATCTTCCGTCATATTCCATTCGCTTGGACAGATTTATCCCTTTCCCAATCTGTCCTACTTCCTCTACCATCTGATGTACCTGCCGCAGTTCATGGCGCTCTAAAATTTTCCAGAGAACAATGCTCATTCCCACAATAAGCAAAACAAATCCCCATGTCAAATATATCACATTGTCATAAGTAAGATTTATTTTAGATTTTTCCACGATACACCGTATGGCAAACGGATGGTGAGAGGACTTTCTGTCCTGGACATAATAACTTGTTCCATTTACTTTGAGTTCCCGCAGCTTTTCACTGCTCACTTCCAAATCCTCGGGAAAACCCAAAGGGTAGCTTCCTTCCAAAAGGCTTCCTTTTTCATCCAGCACCACATACTTCCACTCTTCATCTTCAAACATAAATTCTTCATCCAGCACATAACTGCCGCTGTCGTCAAATTTCATATATTTGGCATTCTGCCGCAGTTCAATATTCAATTCTCTGCGTATGCTGATAGTAGTAAGCTGATTAGACAAAAAAACGACAAATCCCAGCAGGACAAAAGACAGAATCAGCAGGATTACGAAAAAATAATTTGCAACGTATTTTACGATTGAACTTTGTTTTTGTCTTCCCATTTCAACATATACCCCGCTCCTCGGATGGTTTGTATCATCTTAGTTTCAAATCCGTCATCTACCTTTTTCCGCAGGTAACGGATATATACGTCAATAATATTGGAAGAACCTTCATAGTCCATATTCCAAATATTATTTTCAATCTGCTCTCTGGTCAGAACAATATTCTGATTTCGAATCATATAAAACAAAATGGCAAATTCTCTGGCAGACAAATCAATATCTTTCCCAGCACGTTTCACTGTTCTGTCGTTGTAATTCAAAATTAAATCACCGCACTGATAGACATTTTCCCTGGTTTCCACTCTCTTACGAATCATCACCCGGATTCTGGCTAAAAGCTCATGAAAAGAAAAAGGCTTGGTTACATAATCATCCGCTCCTGCATCCAGTCCGGATACTATATCATCTGTATCAGTACAGGCCGTCAGAAACAAAACCGGCACTTGAATATTCCTGTCCCGGATTTCTTTCAAAACCTGAAAGCCGTTTATTTTAGGCAGCAAAACATCCAATACCACTCCATCATATTCCACGGCAGCCAGATAATCCAAGGCGCTCTCTCCGTCAAAGCAGAAATCCACACTATAGCCTTCTGCTCTCAGTTTTTTCACAATAATAAGATTCAAATCTCTCTCATCTTCTACCACTAACAGTTTCACTGCGTTCACCTGCTCTTACAAATAATTCAAAACCTGTTTGTACAGCTCGTCCACACATTCCTCTAAAGTTCTTCCTTCTGTATTAATCGTAATTTCCGGCTGTCTCGGCGTTTCGTAGGGGCTGGATATTCCGGTAAAGTTGGCAATCTCTCCCTGTCTTGCTCTTTGATACAGTCCTTTGACATCCCGTTTCTCACACTCCTCCAGAGAAGTTGACACATAGACTTCCACAAATCCATCTCCGATAATATCCCGCGCTTTGCGCCTGTCTGAAGCATAAGGAGAGATAGAGGCTGTCAGTACCACAAGGCCTGCATCCGTCATCAGCTTCGACACTTCCGATATCCTGCGGATATTTTCAATTCTATCCTGCTCTTTAAAGCCCAAATTACTGTTTAATCCCAAACGTATATTATCTCCATCCAGAAGCATGGTATGTTTTCCAGCCGCTACCAGACGTTTTTCCAGCTCATTAGCCAAAGTGGATTTCCCGGCACCGGACAGCCCGGTAAACCAGATAACGCCGCTCTTCTGACCCAACTGCTGACAGCGGATTTCCTTGGTGATTTCCATCTGCTGGTAAACCACATTTCCGTTGCGCTGCAGTGCTTTTTCCACCACGCCGCAGGCAGCCGTCATATGGCTGATACGGTCAATGAGAATCATAGAACCCAGCGTCCTGTTTTTTTCAAACCGCTCAAAAACCAACAGGTCTGCCACTGAAATTTCACATTCCGCAATTTCATTTTTGTAAATTTCATCTG
>JAAWLS010000210.1 GCA_022798035.1 Lachnospiraceae bacterium
ATGGTTGAGACGATGGAATACTGTTATGGAATCATGAACAGCAATGAAAGCGAAAAATCAGAGCTGGCCCTTTGGATTGCAGAAACCCGGATTGAGCTTAAAAAGAAAGTGATTCGCAAAGATATAATCGAGGACAAAAACAGGGAAATTTATACATATCTTCACGACGTTTTCGGCCCCCAGGTCACAGGTGCCTTTGATTTGAAATATGCAGATGAATATAAAAAACAGAGGAAGGAAAAAGGACAGTCTTAACAAAAACGTTAAGAGTGTCTTTTTTAGGAGGCGTGTATGGAAGTTCTGGTTGACAGCAGACAGATGAAACTGTGTGATAAAAATACGATAGAATGTTTCAAAGTGCCCTCACTAGTTTTGATGGAACGGGCGGCTCTTTGTATGACAGAAGAGATTGACAGGCATCTGTCCCTTTTGAAACAGTATGATGAAAGAACCGCCCTGATAGTCTGCGGCTGCGGGAATAATGGAGGAGACGGACTTGCCGTTGGAAGAATGCTCTGGCAGAAAGGATATGATGTTACTATTGTTATGCCTCCGGGAGAGAGAAACGTATCGGAGGAGACACAGGCTCAGATAGATATTTTAAATTGTTATGGAATTGAGATTGTAAATGATATTCCGGATTCTTCCTGTGATGTGGTGGTGGACGCATTGTTTGGCATTGGACTTACACGGGAGCTGGAAGGAGTGTACCTGGATTATGTCATCCAGATGAATCAAAAAAAGGGATTGAAAGTGGCGATGGACATTCCCTCAGGCATCCATGCAGATACAGGAGAAGTGATGGGAGCTGCATTTTCAGCAGATGTGACAGTTACATTTGCCTTTTTGAAGCCGGGGCTCTTGCTGTATCCCGGGGCCGGGTATGCCGGAGAAATTCTGGTTAGAGAAATCGGAATAGATGCGCACAGTTTTCTGGAAGAGAAGCCTTTTTTATACAGTGCAGAGCAAGCGGATTTGAAAAAAATCCCGGCACGGAAGAGCTGTTCCCACAAAGGAACGTTCGGCAGAGTACTGACAGCGGCAGGTCATAAAAATATGGCGGGAGCGGCATTTTTCAGTGCGAAGGCCGCTTATAAGACGGGAGCAGGACTTGTGCGGATTTTGACAGAAGAGGCAAACCGCGTTGTTTTACAGCAGCTTCTGCCAGAGGCGGTGCTTTCCACCTACGAAAAAGAAACTCTGAAAGAACAGCTGTCAGAAGACATCAAGTGGGCCTCTGTGATTGTAGCGGGGCCGGGACTTGGAACGGGTGAGCAGGCAGAGGTAATGGTAAAGACTATTCTGGAACAGGCGGAGGTTCCTGTGATTCTGGATGCGGATGGGCTGAATATTACGGCAAATCACCTGGAGTGGCTGAAAGAGGCGAAAGCCCCGGTAATTGTCACGCCTCATATGGGAGAGATGGAAAGACTTACAGGGAAATGCATTTCTGATATGAAGGGGAGTATTCTGCAGACGGCAGGAGAATTTGCCAGGGCATACCATGTAATCTGTGTGCTGAAAGATGCAAGGACAGTGACTGCGCTTCCGGATGGCAGGGTCTATATCAATCGAAGCGGCAACAGCGGTCTGGCTGCTGGCGGCTCAGGAGATGTGCTGACGGGCATTTTGGCAGGTCTGATTGCCCAGGGAATGGAAAGCACGCAGGCGGCGCCTCTGGGCGTGTATCTTCACGGCTTATCGGCGGATAAAAAAGTGCCGGAAGTGGGAACCTATGGGATGACAGCTCAGGATGTTATAGAGGGAATCGCTCAGGTTTTAAAAGAAAATGCTCCTTTGGAAAGCGTAAAATACAGCGGTTTGGCCACGTTTGCAGATGGAATTGTAAATGAAAAGAAACGGGAGCAGGGAAGGTAATTGAGATGGAATCATATCGCAGAGTTTATGCAGAAATTGATTTGGATGCTGTGCTTTACAACATGGCGCAGATGGAAAAAATCATAAAAAAGGGTACCAAGATTATGGGAATTATAAAGGCAGACGGATATGGACACGGCGCAGTTCCCATTGGAAAAGAGCTGGAAAAACTGGATGCCGCCTGGGGATATGGAGTGGCCACAGTGGAAGAGGGAGTTACGCTGCGCAGAAATGGGCTGAAAAAGCCGATACTGGTGCTGGGAGCCTCTTTTCCGGAACAGTGTAGGGAGATGGCAAAGCAGGAGATACGGCCTACTGTATTTTCCCTGAGACAGGCCAAAGAGTTAGAGAGTGCTGTCAGCAGGACGAAAGAGAGCATACGGATTCACATTAAAATTGATACAGGGCTCAGCAGACTTGGATTTCAGGTGACGGAAGAATCCGCAGAGGAAATTGCACAAATTGCAGGGATGCCTCATATGATAATAGAAGGAATTTTTACGCATTTTGCTAAGTCGGATGCCAGAGACAAAGAGATGGCTTACCAGCAGCTAGAGAAGTTTCGGAACATGCAGAACATGCTGTCAGAACGAGGCATCTCCATTCCCATGAGCCATTGTTCTAACAGTGCGGCGATGATTGACATGAAGGATGCAAACATGGACGTGGTGCGTGCCGGAATCAGCCTTTACGGCATGTGGCCTTCTGATGAAGTACAGAAAGAAAATATTGATTTACATCCAGTACTGTCTTTAAAGAGCTGTATTGTTCTGGTGAAGGAGCTGGAAAAAGGCCGTGTGATTAGCTATGGGGCCACTTATGAGACGAAAGAAAGACAGAGAATCGCTACTATTCCAGTGGGGTATGGAGATGGATATCCGAGAAGTCTTTCCAACAAGGGATATGTGCTGATTCATGGACAGAAAGCTCCAATCTGCGGCCGCGTCTGCATGGACCAGTTTATGGTAGATGTGAGCCATATTCCAGAGGCAGCAGAGGGAGATACGGTGACTTTGATTGGAAAAGATGGAGAGAGAGAAATTTCCATGGAAGAAGCAGGAGATTTGTCCGGTCGGTTTAACTATGAATTTACCTGTGATTTGGGAAAACGGATTCCAAGAGTATACCGTAAAGGAGGAAAAATTACAGAAACCAGGGATTATTTTGGAGAGTAAACTGTATACACACGAAAAAATTGGGAAGAATAGGAAATATACTAAGCGTCAGAAAAATTTGCCGCTTAGCATAATAGATGCACACAGCCGCGCATGAAATCATACCGCTTAGCGGCCGGCTGGCGCAGCCTATAAATAAAGTTTTGGAGAGTGAGAAAAGTGATTATTCATAGAGGAGACATTTATTATGCAGATTTGCGTCCGGTAGTGGGCTCAGAACAGGGAGGAATCCGGCCGGTTCTGATTATACAGAATGATGTGGGCAACCGCCACAGCCCAACGGTTATCTGTGCGGCAATTACATCGAAAATGAACAAGGCAAAACTTCCCACCCACGTGGAACTGGAGGCTTCAAGATACGATTTAATGAAAGATTCTGTGGTGCTTTTGGAACAGCTCCGCACCATTGACAAGCAGAGACTGAAAGATAAAGTCTGCCGTTTAGACAGTGAGATTTTGAAAAAAGTAGACAGAGCGCTTGAAATCAGTTTGGAATTGTATACATAAATCTTGACTAATATGCCCTGAGATGGTATATTTCAAGTGTTCGTATTTGTGTAATTGTGATTTGTAATTTTAGGAAAGTAATGATGTCGTTTCATACAAATGCAGAAGGAGTTAGGAAGAATGGACGATGGCGGGAGTCCCCTGATAGGACTGATAGTATTTTTAGTGTTGGTGGTCATAAATGGAGGGCTGTATGGATTTTTGACGGCTATGGAGGAAGTGACGGAGAGCCAGGTGAAGAAACGTGCCGAGGAAGGCAGCAGGCAGGCGCTTTGGCTGTTAAAGGTGATGGATTCCCCTTATAAAGTCAGACATGCAATTCAAATTATGATGACATTCGTCAGCGGGGTGCTCGGCGTTTATCAGATACGGCTGCTGGGAAATATCCTGATTCACAATTTTTTGAAAGACGAAAGAGATTTCAGTCTGCAGGTTTTGTGCTTTTTTGCGGCAGCTCTGGCCGGGGTATTTTTCTTCTCAGTGCTGGGAATTATAGCACCGCAGAAAGTCGCGGCGAGACGTCCGGAAAAATGGCTTTTTGCCCTAGCGGGAATTATTCATAGTATGGTGTGCGCAATAAAATTTTATACGTACCCGGCAGAGAAATTATCAAACCTCGCAGCGAGGCTTGCAGGGGTGGACCCCAATGCCAGTTTTGACGATGTGACAGAGGAAGAAATTATTTCTATGGTTAAAGAAGGACATGAGCAGGGAGTCCTTCAGGCCAGCGAGGCGGAGATGATTCACAATATTTTTGCCTTTGACGACAAAGAAGCAAAAGACATTATGACGCATCGTAAGCATGTGGCGGCTATTGAGGGAAGGATGCAGCTTCGGGAAGTGCTGGAATT
>JAAWLS010000211.1 GCA_022798035.1 Lachnospiraceae bacterium
GGGTGCGGAAGCGGAATTCTCACGCTGGTTTCTCTGAAACTGGAAGCGGGCAGTGTGACGGGAACGGATATTGACCCGCTGTGCATCACATCCACTTTGGACAATATGAAGGTGAACTGTCTGCCGGAAAAAAAGTGCAGTATCTATCAGGGCAATTTGATTGATGACGTGAGACTGCAGGAAGAAATCGGCGGAGATTACGACATTGTGGTTGCCAATATTCTGGCGGATATTATCATTCCTCTGACGCCTGTGATTCCAGATAAAATGAAACAAGGCGGCATTTACATTACTAGCGGAATTATTGATTTTAAGGAAGAGGCGGTAAAAGAAGCAGTCTTAGAAGCAGGATTGACGATTCTGGAAATAAACCATCAAGGAGAGTGGGTCAGCATCACCGCTCAGAAGCTTTAGCGGCTGATACCTCGTCTGAGAGAACAGGAGTGTGAAAATGTTTCAGTTTTTTGTGGAGCCACAGCAGATAGAATCAGAAGAGGTTCGTATCACAGGCAGTGATGTGAACCACATCAGAAATGTTCTGCGCATGAAAATCGGCGGGAAAGTCCGTATCAGCGATAATGCCGGAGGAGATTTTCTCACTGAGATTACCAGGATGGAAAAAGAGCAGATTACTCTTAAAATACTGGAGCCTTGCCAGGGAACGGAACCGCAGGTAAGAATCACTCTGTTTCAGGGACTTCCCAAGGGAGATAAAATGGAAGTGGTAATTCAAAAAGCGGTGGAGCTTGGGGTGTCTGAAATTGTCCCGGTAGCCATGCACAACTGCGTGGTAAAATTAGATGCAAAAAAGGCGGAGCATAAACGTGCCCGCTGGCAGGCAATCGCAGAGAGTGCGGCAAAACAGTCCAAACGCAGTATGATTCCAACGGTGGGCAGAGTATGCAGTTTCAGAGAGGCGGCAGAGTATGCCAAAGAGATGGATGTTCGTCTCCTGCCTTATGAACAAGAGCGGGGAATGGCTCATACCCGGGAAGTGTTTGAAAAGATAAAAAAAGGAAATTCGATAAGCATTTTCATTGGGCCGGAGGGAGGCTTTTCTTCTGAAGAGATTGAGTCTGTGAGAGAAGAGATGGAGATTATCTCGCTGGGAAACCGCATTCTGCGCACAGAAACGGCAGGGCCTGCAGTACTTTCCATGCTGATTTATGCAGTGGAAGAGTGAGAGGGAGGATAAGGAATGGAAGTATATTTTGACAATGCGGCGACCACCCGCTGTTCCGATGGGGCAAGAGAAATTATGATGGAGGTTTTGTCAGAACACTATGGCAATCCTTCTTCCCTGCATTTGAAAGGAATGGAGGGGGAGAATTATATCAAAGAGGCCAGGGCCCGGATTTGCAGAACGTTGAAAATCAATGAGTCGGAATTGATTTTTACCTCCGGCGGCACAGAGTCCAACAATCTGGCTATTATAGGAGCCGCCATGGCAAATGAAAGAGGAGGAAAACATCTGATTACCACGAAAGTGGAACATCCGGCAGTAGCCGCACCCATGAAATATTTAGAGGAGCAGGGATTTTCTGTTACTTGGCTGGATGTGGATTCGGAAGGGGTGTTTTCTCTGAAGCAGTTAGAAGAAGCCATTACGCCGGAGACGATTTTAGTTTCTCTGATGTATGTCAATAATGAAATCGGTGCAGAGGAGCCCATTGAGGAGGCGGCAAAGATAGTAAAAGAGAGAAATTCCGGGGCTCTTTTGCATGTGGACGCCATTCAGGCCTATGGAAAATACATCATTCATCCCAAACGCATAGGAATCGACATGATGTCTGCAAGCAGCCACAAAATCCACGGACCAAAAGGTGCGGGTTTTCTCTATGTGCGGGAGAAGACGAAGCTGAAACCCGTGATTTACGGAGGAGGGCAGCAGAAGGGAATGCGCTCAGGGACAGAAAATGTGCCGGGAATTGCCGGGATGGGACAGGCGGCAGCGGAGGCTTATGAGAATTTTTCTGAAAAACAGGAGCATATGTACCGCTTGAAAGATGCGTTTTTGAAAGGACTGGAGGGGGAACCCTGGGCCCATGTCAACGGAAAGACAGGGAGAGACAGCGCGCCTCATATTGTCAGTCTCAGCGTGGATGATGTGCGCAGCGAGGTGCTTCTCCACGCATTGGAAGAGCGCGGAATCTATGTGTCGGCTGGAAGCGCATGCGCTTCCAACAAGCCGGCTCCCAGCAGTACCCTTCAAGCCATCCACGTGAAAAAGCAGTACTTAGAATCCACAATCCGTATCAGCTTTTGTCCGGAAAATACCCTGGAAGAAGTGGATTACTGCCTCTGTGCTTTAAAAGAACTTGTGCCCAGATTTCAGAAATATACCAGACATTGATTTTTGCAGCTACCGGGCGAATTCGGCGGCAGAAAGGAAAAAACATGTTTCAAGCATTTTTAATTAAATACGGAGAAATTGGAATTAAGGGAAAGAACCGCCATCTCTTTGAGGATGCGCTGATTCACCAAATCAAATATGCATTAAAACCAGTGGAAGGAGAATTTCTGATTACCAAGGAACAGGGCCGGGTCTATATTGAGGCTGTGGGACCTTACGATTATGAGGAGGCTTTGGAACATCTGCAGTGTGTGTTTGGAATTGTGGGAATCTGTCCGGTGGTTCTTGTGGAGGACGAAGGTCTTGACAAGCTGGCCGCAGACGTCATCTCTTATCTGGACAGCCGCTATTCCAATAAGAATCAGACCTTTAAGGTTCATACAAGGCGCGCCAGAAAGAGTTATCCCTTGAGCTCCATGGAAGTGAATGCCATACTGGGAGAGCGTATTTTGGAAGCTTTTCCGGAGATGAAGGTGGACGTCCACAATCCAGATATTATGGTAAATGTTGAGATTCGGGGAAAGATTAATATTTATTCTGATATCATACCCGGCCCTGGAGGAATGCCGGTGGGCACTAACGGAAAAGGAATGCTGCTTCTCTCCGGCGGAATTGACAGTCCGGTGGCCGGATATATGATTGCGAAACGAGGGGTGAAAATTGACGCCGTCTATTTTCATGCGCCTCCGTATACCAGTGAGCGGGCCAAACAGAAAGTGGTGGATTTAGCTAAAATTGTAGCTAGATTTTCCGGTCCCATCTATTTGAAAGTGGTGAATTTTACAGATATTCAGATGTATATCTATGAAAAGTGTCCCCATGAAGAACTGACGATTATCATGCGGCGCTACATGATGCGGATTGCGGAACATTTTGCAGAGGAGACGAATTCTCTGGGGCTGATTACCGGGGAGAGTATCGGACAGGTGGCAAGCCAGACCATGCAGTCCCTTGCCGCCACAGACGAGGTGTGCAGATTTCCGGTATACCGGCCTTTGATTGGATTTGACAAACAGGAAATTATTGCTTTGTCAGAAAAAATTGGAACTTATGAGACCTCTATTCTTCCATATGAGGACTGCTGTACTATTTTTGTGGCAAAGCATCCCGTGACGAAACCAAGTTTGAAAGTGATTCGCCGTTCTGAGCAGCGTTTGAGAGAAAATATTGAAGAGATGGTAAAGACTGCCGTTGAGACAGCGGAGACTATTGTGGTGGAAGCAGATATGTCCTGACATGTCTGCTCTCAAATAAACCCCCATGAAATTCATGGGGGAGAGGAGGTATATCGTCTTGAAATTATACCAGATATGGTGCCAATGCATTCATGATGTCATCTACATCAGATTCAGCGTGAATAGCCAAATCAATTGGTTTGGAAAGGTCAAGGCTGAAAATACCCATGATAGATTTTGCGTCAATCACATATCTTCCGGAGATTAAATCAAAATCATATTCAAACTGAGTGATTGCGTTTACAAAAGATTTTACCTTGTCGATAGAATTTAAAGAAATCTGTACTGTTTTCATGTAAAAGCCTCCTTAATTGTATTATTTTTGATAGTTGTCTTACTTGAAATATTTAACAAATATTTTCTTTATAGTATCGTCTTTCCTGGGAAAAGTCAATGGCACCATAACCAATTTAGAGTGCAAAAAATAGTGAGTTTTTCGGCAGTTTGTCACTGGATTGAGAGGGCAGTACAGGCTGCCGCAGACTTGTTCATGCGCAGAAATGAGGGAAATTATGAAAAAAGCGGCACTGCATAACCTGGGCTGTAAGGTCAATGCATATGAGACAGAGAGCATGCGGCAGATGCTGGAGCAGGCAGGATATGAGATTGTTCCTTTTGAGGAGCATGCGGACGTCTATGTAATCAATACTTGTTCGGTTACTAATGTGGCCGACCGGAAATCCAGGCAGATGATTCACCGGGCCAAAAAGAGGAATCCAGACAGCGTGGTGGCAGCGGCCGGCTGTTATGTGCAGACTTCCAAGGAGCAGGCCCAGGCAGATGAAGCCATTGATATTTTGATTGGGAATAA
>JAAWLS010000212.1 GCA_022798035.1 Lachnospiraceae bacterium
GAGACAGCGAGTACCAGTTAGCGGCTGTATTTCCGGAAAATTTTGACGCGCAGGTGGAAGCGTACACTGTGTCAGAGGGAACTTCTGCCCCTGCAGTGGAGCTTTACTACAATTCCGGTGACACCAATTCTCAAACTGCTTATCAGATGATGACGGAATTGTTAAATAGCTATGAAGCTACTTTGGCTAACAAATTTGACATCAATCCGGAAGGAAAAATATACGATTTAGTTACAGAAGAGGATATGGCTGCCCAGGCATTTTCCATGATGGTGCCCATGCTTTTGATGGCTTTCCTGTTCAGCGGCTGTATGGCGGTTGCGCCGGAATCCATTGCCGGAGAGAAAGAGAGAGGAACAATTGCAACTCTTTTGGTGACTCCCATGAAAAGGAGCCATCTGGCCCTAGGAAAAATTGTGAGCCTCAGCGGCATTGCTGTTTTGAGTGCACTCTCCAGTTTTTTGGGCACCATGCTGTCTCTACCAAAATTGATGGGGAACGACGTTATCAATGCAAGTGTTTATAATATGAAAGATTACGGAATGCTCTTGCTGGTAATTCTGTCTACGGTACTGGTGATTGTCACTTTAGTTTCCATTGTGTCTGCTTTTGCAAAAAATGTAAAAGAGGCCACCGGATGGGTAACCCCTATCATGATTGTCTCTATGCTGCTGGGGGTGACTTCCATGGTAGAAAGTCTTTGCAAAACGGAACCAGTATGGTTTTTGATTCCATTGTATAACAGTGTCCAGTGTATGGACGGGATTTTCTCACTGGAACTGAATGTGGTGAATGTTGCAGTGACTGTGGCGGCAAACTTCTGTTATGCCGGACTGGGAGCATTTGTACTCAAAAAAATGTTTGACAGTGAAAAAGTTATGTTTTCAAAATAAAAAATTTCTAGTGAAAAATGAAGTTCTCACAGTAAAATTTTCCCTCTGTGGAATACCGTCTGCAGTTCCAGAAAACTGTTTAAAAGCAGAATGTTGGCGTATTTGCCGGGAGCCAGGCTTCCGTAATTCTGAAACAGGCCGATGGATTTCACTGGATTGACAGCGGCGCATTTTACGGCGCTGGCCAGAGGAATATCCATGTGCAAAACGGCAGTCCGCATACAGTCCATAAGGTTAGTTACGGAGCCTGCAATGGTACCATCTGCAAGAACAGCCAGATTTCCCCTGACAGTTACCTCCTGTCCGCCTAAATCATAAGTGCCGTCCTTCATCCCGGCAGCCCGCATGCTGTCGCTGATAAAGATAATTCTGTCGTCCCCGAAAAGCTTGAAAGCGGCTCGTACCGCAGAGGGGTGTACGTGTACGCCGTCGCAGATTAATTCTGCCATACAGCGGGTATCTTCAGCGGCGGCTCCGATGGGGCCGGGAGCCCGGTGGCTGAGCGGGGGCATGGCATTAAAGGCGTGGGTCAGCTGGGAGGCTCCCAGGGAAAATGCTTTTTTGGCAGTGTCATAATCTGCACTGGTGTGAGCCAGGGCGAGAGTGACACTGCCATTGTTTTGCTGAATAAATTCCATAGCGCCTTCTGTCTCCGGGGCAATGGCAACCGTGCGGATACAGCCGCCGGAGATATCCTGCAGACGTTTCAGCATACCAGTGTCTGCGGGGTGAATATGGGCTTCATTTTGAGCGCCTTTTTTTGCAGGGTTGATGAAAGGGCCTTCCATATACAGGCCGCAGAGGTCTGCTCCGTCTGGGCAGGAGAAATGCCGTGCGGTCTGACAGATTTTTGCAAGTACCTGTTCCGGCATAGTCATGGTTGCAGGGGTGAAGGAGGTAATGCCGTGCAGGAGTTCATATGCTGCAATGGTTGCAAAAGCTTCCGGTGTTCCGTCACAGCAGTCTTGTCCCATACATCCGTGAAAATGAATGTCGGTCAGGCCAGGAATCACATACATGCCTGTAGCATCTGTGGTAGTCTCTTTGCCATCTGTGTTATGGTAAATTTCTTCGGATACAATTCTGTCATCCAAAAGAAAAAGAGTTCCAGGAGAAAAAGAGCCCTCCTCCTGAAAGAGCATTCCATGGATAATTTGATGTTTTTCTGCCATATTAGAAATCCTTTCTGCCCGGGAAATCAGGAAGTTCCAGACACTGGGTCAATGCCGCTTCATCGGCTACAAGCGTTACGTCGTTGTGAAGCTGTAAAATGGAGGCGGGAACCTGAGGAGTGACAGGGCCAAAGAAAGCAGTTTTTACAATCTCAGCTTTGTCTGCTCCGGAAACTACCACCAGAATTTTGTGGGCTGACATGATGGTTTTGATGCCCATAGTGTAGGCCTGACGGGGAACGTGCTCTTCGGACAGGAAGAAACGCATATTGGCTTTGATAGTCCGCTCAGACAATGTGACGCAGTGAGTTTCTGTCTCAAAGGCAATACCAGGTTCGTTAAAGCCGATATGTCCGTTGTGTCCAAGTCCGAGAAGCTGTAAATCCACGCCTCCGATGGAATGGATAATTTCATTGTATTTTCGACAGGCAGTTTCAGAATTTTCTTCCATACCGTCAGGAAGAAAGGTTTTGTTTTTGTCAATATTTACTTTTTCGAAGAGATTTTCATTCATAAAATAATAATAGCTTTGGTCATTGTCCCGGGGAAGGCCCTTGTATTCGTCTAAGTTGACGGTTGTAACCTCAGAGAAATCCAAATCCCCTTTTTTGTACCATTCCACAAGCTGCTGATAGGCCCCGATGGGGGTGGAGCCTGTGGCGAGACCCAGGACACAGTCAGGCTTCATAATAATCTGTGCTGAGATAATGTTAGCGGCTTTGCGGCTCATATCTTTATAATCTTTTGCTTTGTAAATCTTCATAAAAACCCTCCATTTGCACACTGTGATAGTTGTTACTATTATATCCAGAATCACACGCTCTTTCAATTGAAAAGTAAATTTATTTCTGGTAGGATAAAATGGAAACGCACGGGCGGCTATGAGATAATAAGTTTTATTTGTGAAAATAATTAAGGAGAATACAGCATGAAAATTACAATCCTGGCAGTGGGAAAAATAAAGGAAAAATTTTACCGGCAGGCGGTAGAGGAATTTGAGAAGAGGCTGAGCCGTTATTGTAAGCTGGAAATTATCGAGGTGGCAGACGAAAAGACGCCGGACTGCGCCAGTCAGATAGAGATGGATAAAATCAAGGAAAGGGAAGGCGGCAGACTGAGGAAATACATACCAGAGGGGGCCTGGCTCTGTGCGCTGGCCATTGACGGCGTTATGCTGGATTCTGTGGAGCTATCCCAAAAACTGGAGCATCTTGGAATCACCGGGAAGAGCCATCTGATTTTTGTGATAGGGGGTTCTTTGGGATTGTCGGATGCAATTTTAAATCTGGCGGATTTTAAATTGAGTTTTTCCAAAATGACCTTTCCGCATCAGTTGATGCGGGTGATTCTGCTGGAGCAGATTTACCGGAGTTATCGGATTATGGCGGGAGCGCCATATCATAAGTAAAGGCGAAAAGGAACAGAAGTTCAGATAAAAGAAAGGGAATAAGAGTTGTATTAGAAAAAAACTCCAGTGATACAATAATGATGGTTTGCCAGCCACATTAAAGTACAGAGGAGGTATCACAAAGAGAATTTGTAGAAAAAATGCGTTTCCTTATGATGGCGAAAGATACGGACTATACCGTCATTATACGCAGAGTAAAGGCATATGCAGCTACAACAAGAAGTGGGAAAACCGTGCCGCAGATTATGCTGCAGAAAAACTGGGTAAAAAAGTGGGGATTTGAAGCGGGGTGCAGTATGCGTGTAGAGTGCTTCCACAATAAGCTGGTTATTTTGCAAGAATAAA
Source organism: Lachnospiraceae bacterium (assembly GCA_022798035.1). Lineage (GTDB taxonomy): Bacteria > Bacillota > Clostridia > Lachnospirales > Lachnospiraceae > Petralouisia. The sequence continues at coordinate 3,819 of JAAWLS010000212.1, forward strand.
GCCACAAAAGCAAAGTGTGGAATGATTGTAATTTAGCGGAGGACTGTGTATAATAGAACTATAAAAGAAAGCAGCTTTATGAAATATATAGTTTCCTGGTACAGGCAGTGACAGAAAGCAGGTAAAGCAAAATGAAAGGCAATGAAGCAGAGCAGATAAATATAGAAACCAGACAAAGAAGCTGGGAAGAATTAAGCATATCCAATGATTTCCTGTTTGGGAAAGTCATGCAGAACCCGGAGTTGTGTAAAGAATTGCTGCAGAGGATTCTGCCGAATATAGAAATAGACCACATAGAATACCCAGAATTACAAAAAAGTATCAAACAGGATATGGACGCAAAAAGTGTCAGGCTGGATGTATATGTAAAAGATGAGAAGGAAGTTGTTTACGACATAGAAATGCAGGTAAGCGATACAAAAGAACTGCCAAAGAGAAGCAGATATTACCAGAGCATGATAGACTTGCAGCTCATTGATAAAGGACAGTATTATGATGAATTAAACAGAAGCTATGTTATCTTTATCTGTCCGTTTGATGCATTTGGAAAAGGCAGGCACATCTATACCTTT
>JAAWLS010000213.1 GCA_022798035.1 Lachnospiraceae bacterium
TCTTTTGCAGATACTAACATTTCTCTTCCTCCATTTCTGTTCCCTGTTCTGTGCGGGGAACGCTCCTAAATTTCATTATAAGATACGCCCTTTTTCGATTTGCTGCAGTGTGTATCTTATCTGTGGCTATTATACGATATTTCCTCTGAAAAGAAAAGGACTTACAGAAATTAATTTCATAACCTTTATATTTCATAACAGTTTACTCCACCATAATCTGGACAGCCTGTCTCTCATTCTGTATCTCCACCTCGCTGTGGATTCCGCCGTATTCCCCATCCAGCGTCCATGGAATCTCTTCGAGAGATTTAATGAAAAGTCTTTCTGCCTTAAAAGTGTATATGGAATCTGTGTCGTCTATGAGATTGGTAAGACTTCTGATAATCTCGTTGAGCTCTATGGGATTCTTTGGCATACGAATCAAAGTAACCTCAAACAGACCATCGTCCAGCTCCACATTTTTACCTGTAATGTTTTTAAATCCTCCAGCTGAAGTAGAATTTGTAATCATTCCGTAGATAAATTCATCTTCTATTACCTCATCCTCATAGGACACCTGAAGATGATAAGACTGTATGGAGGGCAGCCGTTTTAATCCTTCTAAAATATAGGCTGCATGACCGATACGGTTCTTCAAATCCTGGCTGGTGGCATAGGACACATCCGTAAAGAGGCCGAAAGCCGCAATATAGACAAAAAAGTCTCCGTTAAAGCTTCCCATATCGCAGGCAAAAGGCCTTCCTTCCACGGCAATCCGTGCTGCCTGCTCCATATCTTTTGGTATGTTCAGAGAACTGGCAAAGTCATTGGTGCTTCCGGCAGGAATATATCCAATGGGAATTTTGTGCTCCCGCTTCATCATTCCTGTCACAGTCTCATCCAAAGTACCGTCTCCGCCGCTGCAAACCACCAATTCGTATTCTCCTGCCCGTTCCTTCACCAGCTCCATGGCATCCTGAGGCGCCTGAGTAGGATAAATTGTCACTTCGTACCCGCTCTTTACAAACTGGTCCACAATCCCTAATAATTTATTTTTAATCTGCCCTTTCCCGGAATAAGGATTGAATACAAATAAAAGTCTCTTCCGTTCCATGAAACTCCTCCTCTAATCTTTCATAAACTGCCGGATGGATTCCATGGCATCTGCTTCCCGCTCTCCATCTGTCACAACTACAATTTCGTCCCCTTCTAAAATTCCAATCCCCATCATCCCCATGATACTCTTGGCATTAATCCGTTTTTCACCTTTTGCCAAATAGATACTGCAGGGATAGTAATTTGCCACCTGCACCAGTTCCGCCAATATGCGTGCATCTGCCCCGTTTTTGATTCTCACTTTTATGGTTTCCTGCAACATAGGCTTTCCTCCTTACACATTCTTACCCTGGGACGTTGTCTGCCTCAATTCATCTGCCATTTCACATAATTTCCGCAGCCTGTGATTTACGCCTGATTTTCCTACCGGAGGCTCCAGATAAGTTCCCAGTTCTTTCAGCGGAGCCTGGGGATATTCCAGACGTATCAGTGCAATTTCCCGCAAATTCTCTGGCAGACTGTCTAAACCTTTGGTACTTTTTATATAGTTGATATCTTCCAGCTGTTTTACCGCCGCATTGACTGTCTTGTTGATATTCGCCGTCTCACAATTGACCTGACGATTGACGGAATTGCGCATCTCCTTTAGAATCCGTACATTTTCCAGGCTTAGAAGAGACACATGAGCCTCCATAATATTCAGCATATCCACAATCTGAGCGCCCTCTTTTAAATATGCCACATAGCTCTTCTTGCGGCGGACCACCTTTGCATCCATGTCAAAACTGTTGATAATCTCTGTCAGCTGCCTGGCTTTTTCTTCCTCCGCACAGACAATCTCAAAATGGTAAGACTTCTCCGGGTCACTCATAGAACCTGCGCTTAAAAAAGCTCCCCGGATAAATGCTCTCCGGCAGCAGGATTTTTGAATCAAAAGCCCCTGCACCAGCTCTCTGGTACGGATATCTTCATTCTTCTCACTGCGCCATTTTACTGCCTGCAGGACTTTTTTGACTTCCTCATTGTCAGACAGGGAAATTACAAATACTCTGTTTTTGTGGAGATAGATATTCTGCCGCACCGTAATGCTGGCAGTCACGTGAAATGTTTTTTTCATCAGAATAAAATATTTTCGGGCGAGAGAGAGATTCTCTGTATAGACTCTCAGAACATCCCCCTGCCCTGTTTCTTCTAGTTTTCCGGAAAAACTCAAAATAGCTGCAATCTCTGCAATCTGGCAGTGCCTGCTCTTGTGAATCTGACGTGACAGTTCTTCCTTTACCTGACTGGAAAAAGACATATATCTCTCCTCCCGCTATTTATTACGCAGGGCATCCTTTTGAATATCACGGTGCTCTATCTTGATTCCAAATTCTTTCTGATTCCGCAGCCTTTCATACAGACCGTTAGCCAGCGTAACAGAGCGGTGTTTCCCTCCGGTACATCCTATGCTGATTACAAGCTGCGTCTTGCCCTCCGTGATGTAGTGGGGAATCAGAAACTTCACCATATCCTCTAATTTATCCAAAAACTGTCCTGCCTCTTTGTACTGCATCACAAATTCCTGGATTTCTCTGTCGTTTCCTGTCTTGGCCCGCAGTCCTTCCACGTAATAAGGATTGGGCAGAAAACGCACGTCAAAGACCAAATCGGAATCTGTGGGTATTCCATACTTAAATCCAAAGGAAACGATGGTAACGAACAGATTTTTATAGTCCTGATTCTGCACAAATATTTTCTCCAGCTCTGCCTTCAATTCCCGGGTCAGCATATTGCTTGTGTCCACAATATAATCGGCCTGCTTTTTCAAAAATTCCAGACGCATCCGCTCCTTGCGGATGCCTTTGTCCACCCGTTCCCCTCCTGCAAGAGGATGGGTCCGCCGCGTTTCCTTGTATCGTTTTACCAGGACTTCATCTGTGGAATCCAGATAGAGAATATCAAAGGCAATTCCCTTTTGATTCAGGCTGTCTAAAATACTCTGAAGTTCGTCCAGCGCCTGGCCGCTCCGGATATCCACCCCCACCGCCACTTTCTGCAGCTCCGCGCCTGGCACATTTGCCAGTTCTGCGAATTTCTCAATCAATGCAATAGGAAGATTGTCCACGCAAAAATAGCCGATATCTTCCATGATTTTCAGAGCCGTACTCTTTCCTGCCCCGGACATTCCCGTCAAAACCACAAATTTCACTGCACAACCTCCTTTAAAACTTACAACCGTTCTGCATCCAGTTTCCGCTAAAACTCACCTATGAATTTTACCTCTGGCTCCATCCGAACACCAAACTGTTCCTCTACCTTGTCTTGTACGTCTGAGATAAGCTGGCGAATCTCTTCTGATGTTGCTCCTTCTTTGTTAATCACAAATCCGCAGTGCTTTTCTGAGATTTGAGCGCCTCCTACCTGATAGCCCCGAAGTCCTGAATCCTGAATCAATTTTCCTGCAAAATATCCTTCCGGCCGCTTAAACGTACTTCCTGCACTTGGATATTCCAGAGGCTGCTTCTCATTCCGCCTCTGCCTCAGCTCTGCCATACGCTGCAAAATTTCTTCGGCATTTCCCTTTTCCAATTGAAATTCTGCTTCCAATACGATATAGTGATTCTCCAAAATACAGCTGTGGCGGTAGCCCAAATCAAGTTCTTCCAGAGTAAGCTCCTTTTCCCGGCCATCCTCCGTCAAAACAACGGCTTTCTTAACGATGTGCTTCATTTCTCCCCCATAGGCCCCTGCATTCATCACAACGGCTCCTCCTACACTGCCAGGAATCCCTGAGGCAAACTCCATTCCGGTAAGTTCCTGTTCTGCTGCCTGGCGGGCCGCCGCTGACAGCAAAGCCCCTGCTTCTGCGGTAAGCACATTTCCTGACACAGTAACCTTATCCATCATTCTGCCGATTTCCATCACCAGCCCCCGGATGCCTTTGTCTCCCACCAGCAGATTGCTTCCGTTGCCGATTACCATCCAAGGTATCTCATATTCCTGACACAAGGCCAGTACCGGCTGAATCTGCTGCCTGGAAGGCCGCACGTAATACTCCGCCGGCCCGCCGGTGCGAAATGTAATATGACGGCTCATGGCTTCCTGTGTATAACACTGTTCTTCTCCCAATAATTCCTGTAAATGCGCTAAAAATTTTTCATTCACATTATGCCTCTTTCAAGAAAGCTGCGTAACCCAGCTTCGCTTCATATAAGTCTACTTTACTGATAATTTCCCAAGGCGCGTGCATGTTCAGCACTGCCACGCCGCTGTCAATGACAGACATATTGTAATTTGCCAGAATGTAAGCGATGGTTCCGCCGCCGCCCTGGTCCACTTTTCCAAG
>JAAWLS010000214.1 GCA_022798035.1 Lachnospiraceae bacterium
GCCGCCAGCGCAATCAGCATTACCGGCACGTCAAACTGATAGTCCGGCATACTTTCCATATCTTTAAACACCACCTTAACCATCAGTTCCAGCAATCCATACTGATATACCGTTCCAAGCACAAAGCCCAGCCATGCCCAGGGCCTGTAACCGCTCAGCACAGCTTTTCTGCATTCTTTTGCACTGTAGCCAAAAACTTTCATCATGGTAATGGTCTTTCTGTTTGCCTTGACAACGGAGGTAAGGGCCAAAAGCATCGTTACCACCGCCAGAACAATACCAATCGTCATCATCATAATTCCCATCATCCGGCTTGCCAGTTTATCCATGCTGCAGGACATCTGAGTCATGGCCGCAAAACAGAACACCGCAAACGTGATGAAAAAAATAAGGGATTTCTTCTGTCTCACATTGCTTTTTCTAAGCTCCTGCAGAAAAGACATGTCCGTATCTTTTCTGGCAGGCACTACCCTTTGTGATGACTGCTGTCTTATCAGACACAGAGCTGGTACTTTTAATTTCAAAAAGGTATAGCCAACGGCCAGCAGGGAAAAGAAAACAGCCGGAAATACCACAAGGGCCAGAAACAATGCAGGATGAAAAGAAATCGAAACATCCGGCAGATAACCGTCTTTATTTTGCAATTCATATAGCTTCGGCATCAGCAGATGTGCGCCCAGATATCCAAATGCCGTTCCCGCAAACACGGGCAGACCGAACACCCAGAATTTTTTTGCCACGGAAAGTCTGGTGTAACCTAAGGCTTTCAAGACCCCAAGCTGACTTTGATGGGTGTCAATATAATGTCTGATATAAAAGCACAGCAGCACAACAGTGGTAAGCAGCAGACAGCCTCCGGACACTCCGCTCACTACTTTGGATGTGCTGCACTGGGCATCATAAAATATTTTCGGCACCCCTGCCGTTACTGCATCTTCCACTAGAATAAGGTCCAAATAATAATTTAAGAACATGCCGCATACGGTAACTGCACAGAAACTGACAATCCACATGCCAATCATTTTATAAATATCTCTGAAACTCACTATCATAATTTTCCTCCTACCATGCAATTTCGTATGCTGATTTGCGCTTGTCATTACAGCGCTGTTCTACAATCCTGCCGCTGTTCATGAGAATGACCGTGCGTGCCATCTCCGCAATATTCTGATTGTGAGTCACCATTACCATGGTAAATCCCATCTTTTCCTGCAGTCTGCAAATCAATTCCAGCACCATTCTGCCGGTGGCTTCGTCCAGAGCCCCGGTCGGCTCATCCAGATATAGTACCCGGGGCCTTTTTGCCAGCGCCCTCGCAATGGACACGCGCTGCTGCTCCCCTCCGCTCAATTCATAAGGATATTTTTTGATTTTGTCTGCAAGCCCCACTGCTTCAATCAGTGCCCGATACTCTGTATTGCCTGCCAAATCAGCTCCCATTTTCACATTTTTGTCCACATTCAGGTTCTGCAGGAGAAAATACTGCTGAAACACATATCCCACCGTATTTCTCCTGAAACGGGTTATTTCCGTATCATTCATATCGCTGATGTTTTTGCCGTCGTAACATACATTTCCCATGTCTGCGGATTCCAAACCGGAAATTACATTTAACAGCGTAGATTTGCCGGAGCCGGAAGCCCCCAGCACAACCATAAAATCTTTGTCCGCTATCTCCAGCGTAACTCCTTTTAACACCTCATTTCTGCTCTCCCCAGTACCATAAAATTTATGTAAATTCTCAATTTTTATCATTTTTCCCTCCATTCCTGCGGGTTTTCAGCCCGAACAAGTGATTTGTGAAAAATTCAGCAAATTCTTTCACTTTTATTTCCGCTTTTCACAAACATCATCAGTCCCTGAAATACTTCTGTGAGCCTTTCCTCCAATTGCTCTGTACTGTAACTGCACAACCCCGTAACCATCATGGCTGCAATGCCATGGGTGTATATCCACAGATGCTGATAAATTTTTTCAGCTTCCTCTCTTTTCAGACCGTAGGGTTCCTGCACTGACTGCAGTATTTTGTCATAATTGTCATCAATCATCGGCAAAATTACCGATACATTTTTATGTTCTTGTATGGTTTTCAATCGAGTAAGGGAGAATTCCTCTCCTCTACTGGCTGCGCGGTCTGCATGCTGTGTCAGCGGCAGATTTCCACATGCAGGCCTGCGCATAAACAAGAGCCAAAAGAGCTTCGGCTGTTCCATGGCAAAGCGAAGATAGGCCATTCCCACGCCCCGAAATGCCAGCTGATTTTTCAATCCCTCTTCCACATACTGTCCGTACAATTCCTTTGATTTTAAAATTACCAGCTCTTTCACTTCATCCATATTTTCAAAAACAGTAAATATAGGCCTGGCTGAACTGCCCAGCCGGCTGCCTAACTCCCTTGCTGTGACAGCATCTATTCCCTCCTCTTTCGCAATCTGAAAGGCCATTTCCAGAATTTCGTCTCTCGTGAATTTTGCTTTTGGCGGCATAGCATCTCCTTTCTGCAACATATGTTTTAAAATCTATGTTTTAATATTAAACTTCTCTCTCATTTATGTCAAGGAAATATTTGGATATGTCTTACAGGGCAATTTTTATTAAGATTATTTTCAGAAATTATGTTATATTAATAGGCAATTACGAAACTCAATATTTTTCAAAATTTCATGTACAATTCAAAAGACTGCGACTAAATATTTTCTCATGCAAAAGCTAAGAAATACATTTAGCGCTATGGAAACGTGACTCAAAGGACTACGGAAATGTGAAAGGAGCATCATTTATGACTCATAATACAATTGTAAAAGAAATAACAGACTATATAGAAGCACATATGAATGAGGATTTGTCTCTGGATAAAATAGCAAATGCATTGAATTATTCAAAATTCTATATTGCCAGAAGTTTTCATGCGCAGACAGGATATACGATTTATAAATACATCCAGGGACGCAGGCTGACGCTGGCCGCCCAGAAACTTGTGGAAAGCAGACAGCCTATTATTGAAATTGCCTACGAAGCCCATTATGATTCTCAGCAGGCTTTTACGCTGGCTTTCAAACGACTATATGAATGTACGCCCAGCATCTATAGAAAAAACGGCATATTTTATCCCAAACAATCGAAGATATGTACGATGAGTTCTCTCAGCAGACGCTTACTTCGGTACTATTTATCAGGAGGTAAACTGGCAGCATGAGCACAATCCCGTATGTTATTGAGCAGACCGGCCGTGGAGAGCGAAGTTATGATATTTTTTCGCGGCTGTTATCTGACAGAATTATTTTTTTAGGTGAGGAAGTGAGCAATGTTTCAGCCAGTTTGACCATTGCACAAATGCTATTTTTAGAGGCACAGGAGCCTCAAAAAGATATTCAATTATATATAAACAGCCCAGGCGGCTCTGTTTCAGCAGGGTTTGCTATTTATGATACCATGCAGTATATCAAGTGTGATGTCTCAACCATATGTATCGGTCTTGCCGCCAGTTTCGGCGCTTTTCTTTTGGCGGGAGGTACAAGAGGAAAACGTATGGCTTTACCAAATGCGGAAATCATGATACATCAGCCTGCTATCCATGGCAATGGCATTCAAGGGCAGGCATCTGATATCAAAATTATGTCTGAGCATATACAAAAAAGCAAGGAACGCTTAAATTCTATTTTGGCCAAAAATACAGGCAGAAGCGTTGCAGAAATTATATCCGCTACAGAACGCGATAATTACATGAGTGCAGAAGAGGCAATGGATTTCGGACTGATTGATGCCATCATTGACAGACGCCTGGAGAAAGACGTACAGGCTTGAACCATCACCAAACAATAAAAGCTGCCACGAATATTGCCAAGCACAAACATACCGCAAAACTGTCTAAGGCTCTGGAGTGCTGATGAAATCACCAACCCCAGAGCCCTAGGCAACGCACACGGATTCATATACCCGTTTCGCAGGGCAAATCCAGTGCAGGAAACGTTTTCGTCAGCGTTTCCCTAATTCTTATATTCCAAATAATTCTTCCAATTTCTCTTCCTGAATATCCGTGCCAATCACGCAGAGCCTTCCCGTGTAATCTGCCTCTCCGGTCCGCAGCTCGTATTCTCCGTCTACCATGTCAAAATAAATCCAGGTTCCGTCTTCTGCCGGCACCATGCCTTTTGCCCGGAGAATCGTACCATAGTCTTCTGTCTCGCAAAATACTTTCAACGCATGTTCAATGGTCTCTTTCGCAAATACATGCGGCGTCTCTTTTCCCCAGCTTGTAAATATTTCATCTGCATGGTGATGATGTTCATGCTCATGACAGCCGCAGGT
>JAAWLS010000215.1 GCA_022798035.1 Lachnospiraceae bacterium
GTTCAGCTTCTCCACCTTTATCGGCATCCTGTTTTATGCCAGGTCCAATGTGGCCTATCTCTTTGGGGACAACTGGCTGTCCCAGTTCAGAATTGAAAGTTCCTCTTGGCAGATTTTTCAACCTTTTCTTCTATTTTGTAACAGTTAGCCACGCCATTTGCAAAAGCTCTTCGCTTCACTTCAGTCATTACAGAATCAGCGCTGACTTTGCTCTATTTCACCTATCATGTCTACTCTGGACTGATGGCGTCCTCCCATAAATTCTGCTTCCAAATATGCTTTCACAATATCCTTCGCCTTTTCGCTTCCCACAATTCTTGCTCCAAATGCTATGATATTGGCATTATTGTGCTCTTTGATTAAATGAGCCGTAGTGGTATCGGAACAAACGCCGCACCGAACTCCTTTTACTTTGTTGGCCGCCAGAGAAATTCCCACCCCTGTTCCGCAAATCAGAATTCCGCAGTCTGCCTCTCCTGCTGCTACTGCTCGTCCTACTTTTTCCCCATATGCAGGATAGTCACAGCTCTCGTGTCCGTCTGTTCCAAAATTGATTACCTCATGTCCCAGGCTCTTTACATATTCGGCAATTTCCATTTTTAAATCTGTGGCTGCATGGTCGTTTCCAATTGCTATTTTCATTTTATTCCTCCATCTCTTTTTGTCTGCTGCAGGCTGTTTCATCACACAGTATTCCCATCTCTCTTAACATTTTCTCCTGCCATAGAAAAATAAGACAATTTTCTCCAGATATCGCTTCAGCACAATCTGAATTTCTTCTTTTGGATGAATGGGTTTCGTCAAAATCGTGCGAATTCCTGCCCGGTTCGCTCCATATACATCTGTAAAAATCTGGTCTCCCACAAACAATGTATTATTCTGATTGGTTCCCATCAGCTCCATTGCCCTCCGATATCCGGAAACTTTGGGCTTTCCTGCCTTAAAGATATACTGCACCTGCACTTCATCATTGAACATTTTCACTCTGGGCTCCTTGTTGTTAGACAACAGACAGCACTGATAGCCCATCTCCTTCAGCCAAGAAAACAACTTCTTTGCACGTTCGTCTGCCGGCGCCCCGTGAGGCACCAGAGTATTGTCCACATCAAAAATAATCCCCCTATATCCTTCCTGATATAAAGCATCAAACTTTATCTGATACGCGGAATCTAAATATTCATTGGGATAAAAATTTTTCAACATTCTGTCATTCTCCTGAAATCAATAATGATAGTTCAGTCCACACCATCTGCAAAGATGTTTTCAATGCTTTCCCGCTGCCTAATTTAACTTTATTGGTAACGCAGGGTAACCAGGACTCTTCCTCTCTGGGTCCCTCTTTAAGTCAAATGCTGATTTGCTCTAGGCTCCGCTTCGGTCAGCGTTAATCATGCACCGCCGGCACATAACGCCCCTCGCGGCTGACTGAACTGTTACCACTAATTATCCAGCATTTTTTTCAGCTCGTCCATAAAAGTGTTTACATCCTTAAACTCCCGGTACACAGAAGCAAATCTCACATAAGCTACCGGGTCCAGTTCCTGCAGCCGGTTCATCACAATCTCCCCGATTTCCGAACTGGATATCTCCTTCTCCTCCCGGCTGAAAATATCAACTTCCACAGTGTCTACCAGTTGATTCATCATATTCACTGACACTGGTCTCTTGTGACAGGCACGCAAAATTCCAGCCTCTACTTTGGCCCGGTCATACTGTTCTCTGTTGTTATCCTTCTTGATGACAATCAGAGGAATCGTCTCCACTTTCTCATAAGTGGTAAAACGCTTCCCACAATCATCACACAGCCGCCTTCTGCGAATGGAATAGTTGTCATCTGCGGGTCTTGAATCAATTACTCGCGTATTATCACTGCTGCAAAATGGACATTTCATAGAATCACCCCTAAATCTTCTGCATAGTATTTCAGTACTCTATACCCAAATTCCTCTTTCAGTATAACTTTCTTCTTTTTTATTGTCAATTGATTTATCTGCCTGGTTTCTGCTCCGGTATCTCCACTAAAATAATGTCTGGTCCTATTTTGACTACCTGGTTCCAGGGAATCACAATATCACTCTCTCGTCCAAATAGTCCCCAGCACTTTCCGCACCCAGGAATAATCAGAGCTAAAATACACCCATTGCAGGGATCAATGTCCAAATCTACCACGAATCCAAGACATTTGCAGTTACAGATATTGATTACTTCTTTTTCTTTTAATTCACATAAACGCATGATATCCCCCTGCTATAATATATGCTGCAGGGGGATATTCGTGCTGATTTTTCATCGCACTACGGCGAATATGAAATATATCGCAAAGCGACAAGCCGCAGGCGGAGAATCCTGCAAAACAGGATTCCATTTTATATGAAATTTAGGATAGGCTTATAATACGTTCTTAGTAGCGATAATATCTACGCCAGTACCTGCCACATCACTCACGATTACATCACCGATATGTACAGGTGCCTGAACTTTTACCCCCTTCAAATCTTTCATGATATCAAAGATTTTTCCTTTTGGAATATCATTTCTAGTCTTAACAGATACCGCTGCAAGACTTCCGCCTTCTACGATTACAGAGCTTGTCACGATTCTGGTTGGGTTTGTCACTTCTTTTCTAGCATAATCGTCGCCGCGCTTGCATGTATTTCCGCTAACGCTTACTACTTCGCCATTGTTCATTTCTACTTTCAGCGGACATCCCATAGGGCATCCAATACAAATTAATTCTCTTGTTTCCATAGATTTACGCCTCCTCAATCTTTACAGTAATCTGGGACAGATTTGAAAATGCAGCTAATTCTTCTTTCTTCAATACTACTTCTTCCATCTCTCCTGGTGCTACAACTGGACGTTTTTTGTGAATAATACGCTCATCATTCAAATATACGGATACGTAGCAGTTCTTATATACGTCACCAACACGGAAACGAACAGTATGTTTCTCATCCATTCTGTCTGGGTTGATGGTCTTAGGTACTGTATAACGTGCTCCTTCTACAGCCACAATCGGAATATCCTTTGCACTGGACTCTTTGTGTTTTGCACCGTTCAATACATATTCAGCAGCATGTTTTCCAGCAGCGCCGGCTTCCTCAGAAACGAAGTCTACCAGGTCATGTACGTGAAGTACGTTACCACATGCGAACACACCTTCTACATTTGTCTCAAGACACTCATTTACCAATGGGCCTGAAGTAATCGGACTCATGTCAACGCCAAGGCTTCTGGACAGCTCGTTCTCCGGAATCAATCCGCAGGATAACAGCAGGGTATCACAGGTGTAACGCTCTTCTGTTCCAGGAACCGGTCTTCTGTCCGGACCTACCTCTGCAATGGTAATTGCTTCTACTCTCTCTTTACCTTCAATGTCTACAACAGTATGGCTCAATTTCAGCGGAATACCATAGTCATCCAGACACTGTACAATATTTCTCTTCAATCCGCCGGAGTATGGCATTAACTCAGCTACTACTTTAACTTTTGCACCTTCCAGAGTCATTCTTCTTGCCATAATCAATCCGATATCACCAGAACCAAGAATCACTACCTCACGGCCAGGCATATAGCCTTCCATATTTACAAGACGCTGTGCCGTACCTGCAGAATAGATACCAGCCGGACGATATCCAGGAATATTCAGAGCTCCTCTAGAACGCTCTCTGCATCCCATAGCAAGTACAATTGCCTTTGCCTGAATCTCAAACATACCTTCTTCACGGTTCATAGCAGTTACCACTTTGTTAGCTGCAATGTCCATAACCATGGTGTTCAATTTGTACTCAATGTTCTCTTCTTTCAACTGGTCGATAAATCTTCCTGCATACTCTGGTCCTGTCAGCTCTTCTTTGAATGTGTGAAGTCCGAATCCATTGTGAATACACTGATTCAGAATACCGCCTAATTCTTTATCTCTCTCTAACACTAAGATGGATTCTACTCCGTTTCTTTTTGCGGATACGGCTGCTGCAAGTCCTGCCGGGCCGCCGCCTACAATAACAATATCATAATTTAACATATTCTTTCCCTCCTGGCTTTCCGACTATATTCTATCTTTATTAATTCCTACAATAATCTTGGATTCTCCACCTGCTTTGGTGATTTCTGCTGGGTCTACGCCACGCTCTCTTGCAAGGATTTCGATAGTTCTCGGAGAACAGAAACCTGCCTGGCAGCGTCCCATTCCTGCTCTGGTACGACGTTTTACGCCATCCAGAGATTTCGCGCCCAGAGGACGTCTGATTGCATCAATAATTTCACCTTCTGTAATCATCTCGCATCTGCAGATAAT
>JAAWLS010000216.1 GCA_022798035.1 Lachnospiraceae bacterium
CCATATCCATAGAGACAAATCCATCCCGAAATACCCGGACATACTTTTCATTCATCCCTTCATTTCCCTCACTCAGAACAACGTATTTCTGGCGCCCTGTTCCGTCTGTCACCTTTGTCAGTTTCAGCTCCCGGATATCCCTGGAAATCGTGGCCTGTGTCGCATGAAACCCTTCTTCTTCCAAACGTTCTGATATTTCCTCCTGGGTCTCTAAATTATATTTTGTAATTATTTCCAATATTTTTGCATGACGTTTCGCTTTCATCTTCTCCTCCTGTGCGGCTGTCACGTATAACTTTTCAGTTTCTTTCGGAGACTCTCCAGGAAACTCATTTGGTTCAATTTTAAAATTCTGGTGCAAACCTGCGCCTTTTTTACCATTATTTTTTCCCCCGGCTGTAAAGTGTCCACAGGAGCCCCATCAAAGCTGACTTCCATCCGCTCACTGGATTCTTCACTTCTGGCCGCAACTTCTATGGTAATTTCATCTTCTGAGCCTAACACAATGCTCTTGGCATTCAGCGTGTGCGGGCTGATTGGCGTAATCAGAAGAAGATTTGCCCTGGGGTCTACGATAGGCCCTCCCGCCGACATACTGTAAGCCGTGGAACCCGTAGGCGTCGCTATGATAATTCCATCCGCACTGTAGGTGTTCAAATATTCTCCATTGACAGAGATAATCAAATCCACAATCTGCAGTCTTCCGGAACGATGAATCACAATATCATTCAGAGCAGTCCGCTCCTTCCCCTTTTCTCTCTGGGTAAGGCACATTCCCGCCAGCAGCATTCTGTGTTCTATGGTAAAATTTTCTTCTGTCAGCAGCCGTTTTACACCATCCATCACCGTCTCTGCCTCCAGCTCGCAGAGATAACCCACGTGCCCGGTATTGACTCCAATCAACGGGATTCTCCGCTCCGCCATATTTCGGGCCGCCTCCAGCAGCGTGCCGTCTCCTCCCACCACCAGAATGCACTCTGTGTCATCAGGAATCTGTTTCTTGTCAAACAGACGGCCCTCCTGTCCATGATTTGCCTGATACCCGCAGACGCCGCCGTTTTCCACGATAAACTGCTGAATTTTTCTTGTCAGCTCTAACTGTTCATCTTTTCTGGAATTTGCAACAATATAAAAATGTTTCATCTTTCTATGCCAGCGTCTCATGCGCCTTTGCCACTACGGCCGCTGTGTCCACTGGCTCCTCCTGACTTTCCGTGCTTTTTTGAATATGTATCAGGTACTCAATATTTCCTTCCGGACCTTTGATAGGTGAAAAATCCAGATGACGGATAGCAAATCCAATACTGCCGGAAAAATCAACAACCTTATCAATTACTTCCTGATGTACCTTGGGGTCTCTGACCACCCCTTTTTTTCCCACTTTTTCTCTCCCTGCCTCAAACTGAGGCTTAATCAGGCACACAATCTCTCCCTGCTCCCGAAGGAGTTCTTTCGCTGCCGGAAGCACTTTCGTCAGAGAGATGAAGGAAACATCCACAGAGGCAAAATCCAGTACATCCGCAATATCCTCCGGTGTCACATAGCGGATATTTGTCTTTTCCATACACACTACCCGGGAATCCTGCCGGAGTTTCCAGGCAAACTGTCCATATCCCACATCTACCGCATAGACTTTCTCAGCGCCGTTTTGCAGCATACAGTCCGTAAATCCTCCCGTGGAGGCTCCGATATCCATGCATATTTTATCCGTAAGGCTGATTCCAAAACTTTTCATGGCCTTTTCCAGTTTCAATCCGCCCCGGCTCACATATTTCAGCGTATTTCCCCGGACCTCAATCTCCGCCTTATCATCAAAAAAGGTGCCTGCCTTGTCCTCCCGCTGGCCTGCCACAAAAATGTTTCCTTCCATAATCATAGCCTTTGCCTTCTCTCTGGAGGAAGCCAGCCCTCTCTGTACCAGCAGTACATCCAATCGTTCTTTCATATCATACCCTTTCCCTGTTTTCTGCAGGAAATTTCACCTGTTTTCCATGGCCTCCACAATTCGTTTTACGATAGAGTCACTGTCAATTTCCTGCTCTTTTTGCAGAATTTCCACATTTCCATGCTCCACATACACATCGGGAACTGCCACATTCAATATCTGCAAATCAGAATCCGCTTCTTTCTGTCCCATCTCATTTCTGTACTGAACCACATGCTCTCCAAAACCGCCGCTCAAAACATTTTCTTCCATAGTCACAATCAAAGAATGATTCCTTATCAGACCGGCAAAAAGTTCCCGGTCAAAGGGCCGCACAAACCGCACGTTTACCAGGGTGCAGCGATATCCTTTTTCTTTTAGCTGACAGCGCACTTCCTCCCCGGTTTTCACCATGCTGCCCACAGCTAAAAGGGCAATCTGTTCCTCCTGATAAATCACTTCACTCTTCCCATAGACAATCTCTGCCCGGTATTCTTTCAGCCCTGCGTAGGCTTCTCCTCTTGGATAGCGTATGGCAATCGGATGCTCAAAATCAATTGCAAACTTTACCATATCAGAAAGCTCCCACTTGTTCTTGGGGGCCATAATATTCATATTTGGAATAGAAGAAAGATAAGATAAGTCAAAAATTCCCTGATGGGTTTCTCCATCGCTGCCTACGAGTCCCGCCCTGTCTATGGCAAAGACCACCGGCAAATCCTGAATACACACATCATGCAGAATCTGGTCATATGCTCTTTGAAGAAAAGACGAATACACTGCCACAATGGGTCTAAGGCCTGCCGCCGCCATCCCTGCTGCAAAGGTAACTGCATGACCCTCCGCTATCCCAACGTCAAAAAAACGCTCTGGAAACATGTTGCGGAATCGTTTCAATCCTGTTCCGTCCTTCATTGCCGCTGTGATGGCAACCACTTTCTCATTCCGCTCCCCAAGTTTCCGCATCACTGTAGAAAAGATATCCGTATAATTAGCCGTAGTCCTCCGTACCAACGGCAGCCCTGTCTCTATTTTGAAGGGTTCTGCTCCATGAAATCTGGCAGGATAGCGTTCTGCCGGAGGATAACCTCTGCCTTTTTGCGTCAGCACATGAACCACAACCGCCCCGTTGACTTTTGAAGCTTCTTTCAATACCCGAATCATAGCTCCGATGTCATGTCCGTCCACCGGCCCCAGATACGTAATACCCATATTTTCAAACAGCATACCCGGTATCAGCAATTGCTTGATTCCGCTTTTGGTGCGCCGGATTTTCTCTACCATGCGCTCTCCATACACAGGAATTCGATTCAGAGAGTTCGTAACCCCTGTCTTTAGTCCCTGATAAGCGTCCGCTGTGCGCAGATTCCCCAGGTGGCTGGAAAGCCCTCCCACATTCTCAGAAATGGACATCTTGTTGTCATTTAACACAATAATAAAATTCGTTTCCAGGCGGGAGGCATTGTTCAACGCCTCATATGCCATACCTCCCGTCAGCGCTCCGTCTCCAATGACAGAAACCACCCTGTAGCTTTCTCCCGTAATCTCCCTGGCCTCCGCATACCCAAGTCCTGCAGAGACAGAAGTGGAACTGTGTCCTGTATCAAAACAGTCACAATCACTTTCTTTGCGTTTTGGAAACCCGCTCATACCGCCGAATTTTCTCAGGGTTTCAAATCCCTCTCTGCGTCCCGTCAAAAGTTTGTGGGTGTATGACTGATGTCCCACATCCCAGATTATTTTATCCTCTGGAAGCTGGAAACAAAGATGCAGGGCCATCGTAAGCTCCACCACCCCTAAATTAGATGCCAGATGGCCGCCATGCTCTGAAATCCTCTGAATTAAAAAATCCCGGATTTCTTCTGCAAGAACCGGCAGCTCTGATTCCTCTAACTTCTTGATATCATTGGGTTCCTCTATTTTCTCCAAAACCATAGATAATCCCCTTCCTTCTCCTGTTCTCCATTGCCGGGAAAACCCTGCAATTTTATCTGTTGGTTACAGCACCAAAAAAGTATGATGTGCCGTATCTTAACGCAAATGTGCCTGCGATAACAATATCCCATATAGAATGCGGCACTGAAAATCTTTTTGATACCCTAACCTTCTTCATTTCTTCCGCTGAATTAATTCCAGCATCAGATTCGTCAGAAATTCATTTTTCACCACCAAAGTCTCCATCAATTCCACACTGTGTCTGGAAAGACGTTCTACCTCTTTTCTGGCTTCTTCCACACCCCGCAGCGTGACAAATGTAGTCTTGTGATTCTTCTCATCACTTCCTACCGGTTTCCCCAATATCTCTGTCGTGCTGGTGATGTCCAAAATATCATCC
>JAAWLS010000217.1 GCA_022798035.1 Lachnospiraceae bacterium
GGCTCTCAAGCCTCCATCTTTTTCTATAATAAAGCCAAAATCCT
This sequence comes from Lachnospiraceae bacterium, assembly GCA_022798035.1. GTDB lineage: Bacteria > Bacillota > Clostridia > Lachnospirales > Lachnospiraceae > Petralouisia. Next base: position 45 of record JAAWLS010000217.1, read on the forward strand.
GCAGACAATCTTTTTTTCGCTCAGAAATCAAGGACTTTTCCAGGCTGACACAGTCATAAATCAATGCCTCGTACTCCAGTTTCTTTTCCGGATTTTGCTCCATCTCCGCCAAAATATTAGGGGCAATTGCAATATTATTCACTCCTTTTGCGGAAAAAGGCGCCGTATTGGTGGAGAAATTCGTGCCTTGAAATTTCTCCGACAGCTGAGACAGCATACTCCCTGTCCCGGAACCTTCCTGTTTTGCCTTCGCATATGTATAGGCCGCCTCTGAAACCCAGCTGTTTCCCACTTTTACTGCCATATTTTCCCTCCTTCTACTATTTCATGCTCTCCAAACATCACAAGAACTTAACAATTGTCGTCAAAATATCTTCCCGCTTCTCGTAGGGAATCACAAAATCCTCTTTTCCTGCTTCATATTCCACATAAACACAGTTTCCGCCTCCTCCCATCCCCGGCAGTTTCATGTAACCGCCAAAGCCAAGATAGAAAGACTGTTCTGGGATTCCATATTTTTGGAATAACTGTTCCAGCAAGGGACCGTCAATAGAGACATTCCTGCCGTCCACAGAAATCACTTTTTCCAATTCTTCACTGTCCGAAAACAATATATTTTCACAGACGCTGTCGACTACGACAAACATATTTTCCTCCTGATATCTGGGGTAAGAATGGCTTTCTATTCCGATAAATATTCCTGCAGTCACTGCCGCCGCAGCGAAGGCAGCGCCTGTCACCTGTCTTCTCTTGTAGGGCTGAAATCCTGCAATAGTCTGTATACGTTTTTTAAATTTTTCATACCTCTTCTCGCCTGCAAATGCTGCTGTTCCCTCCAGTCCTTCTTTCTGCAGAAGGCAGGCTGTCTTTATCAGCAGCTTTCCGTAATCTTTCGGCACACATTCGCTCTTTTGAATTGTCACGCAGTCACAAATATTTTCCAAATCTTCTTTGAAATATTTCCTGCTGACAGTCAGAAATGGATTGAGCCACAGCAGACTTTGCAAAATATCCCACAACAAATAGCACCAGAGATGCCCCAGTCGAATATGGACTTTCTCATGAAGTAAAACTGCATCCAATTCCTCCTGGGTACAAGACTGCAGCAAAACCTCCGGCATCACAATCACAGGGCGGAAAACTCTGGCCGAAAAGGGTGTCACTGCAGATTTCCACACGAGAATCCGCGTATCCTTTATCCGGCAGGGCCGCATGCCCTTAATCTGCTTTTTTAGTTTTCTTCTCCGGCGGAACATGCAAAACATGCTTCCCATAATCCCCAGCAGATACAGATGGCAGAGCCAAGGCTGCTCCATGCAGAGATTATTCCACCAGAAAAATAATTTCACCATCAGCGGATTCTCATAAAACAATTTCAATTTTCCCACAAACAGGGACAACAGAAGCGTCCACCAGAGAAATCCCCGAAGAAAAACCTCCTGTCTCAGCACAGTTTTGCGCAATGTCATAACCACTGCTAGTATCAGGCCGGAACACAGAACGCCTCTTCCAAGCTGCACCACCAGATAGACGACGCAAAAATCTAAAAACTGCACAAAATTCTCCAAATTCAACTCTTATCTCTCCTATCTCGTTTCCCTGCTCTGCTCTAAAATCTCTTCCAATTCCTCAATCTGCTCTTCCGTCAAAGTGACGCTCTGCAGCAGCGCGGCAAATGCTTCTGTCTCCTTTCCGGAAAAATAACTGCTTATAAATTTTCTGCCCTTTTCTTTCACACATTCTGCTCTGGATTTCAGGGCGAAATAGTGGTACACTCTTGCATCCTTTTCGTCTACTTTGTAATCAACAATTTTCTTCCCGCAGAGACGGTTTAAGAGCACCCGGACCATTTTAGGTGTCATATCTGTGGCACCCTGAAGTTTTTGAATCAGCTCTGAGGACGTCATGGGAACACCGCTCTCCCAGAGGATTTCCATAATTATCCATTCACTCTCACTTGGCATAATTTCCTCTCCCATCTGTCTCCTCCTTGCGCATAAAATCTTTTTTTAAACACTGTAAATATAATCGTCATAAAACACAGAATGATATTCATGATGTTCCCGCAGCCTGCCGTCTTCGTCATAAATTCCAAGCAGCATGTTTGACTTATTGGAAAGCAGCTTCTGAAATATTTCCTGCTGAGCGCTGTCATCTCTCTATCACCGGCCTGCAGGACATCAAAGCCAGGTCAAATTTCCCTTTTTCCCGTAATTCCAACAGACCAAATGCATCCACTGTATCTATTGCAAAATTTTCTTCTCCCGCCTGGAAATTAACAGGCAGATTCGACACCACTCCGTCAAACACATCTTCCTTCTCTTTTTATATCGGAAATTCTGCTCTTTTGATTAACGTGCGTTATCCTTTATTTTAAAAAAGAATGCACAGACTGCGCATTCTTTTTATCAATACAGATTTTTTACCTTAAACTCACGCTCGGACTCCCGCCGCATATCTTTTTTGGCAATATCCTGACGTTTGTCATAGAGTTTCTTTCCCCGTGCCAAAGCGATTTCCACCTTCACCAGGCTTCCCTTAAAGTATACCTGAAGAGGCACCACAGTATACCCCTTCTCCGCCATCTTTCCGGCAATCTTTCGAATTTCATATTTGTGCATCAAAAGTTTACGGGGACGGAGCGGGTCTTTGTTGAAAATATTTCCTTTTTCGTAAGGGCTGATATGCATTCCGTAGAGCATCACTTCCCCGTTTTCAATACGGACAAAAGACTCTTTCACAGAGCCTTTACCCATGCGCAGAGATTTTACCTCTGTTCCTGCCAGGCTGATGCCTGCCTCGTATTTATCTTCTATAAAATAGTCGTGGTATGCCTTTTTGTTGTTGGCAATTAATTTGATACTTTCCTTTCCCATTTCCCATTTCCTTTCAAACTGGCCGTGACAGCCTCCTTATGCGCGATAGCGTCCGATATCTTCCGGCTCCGCATCCAGACCATAGAGTTCTCTGTCCTGGGGCAGTACAAAATCTATTGTGCGCATCAATTTGTCGGTGCCGGCCACAACAACCTGCAGTTTCTGTCCCAGCTTATATCGTTTTCCAGTGGCTTCTCCTATCATCTCATAGGTGGACTCGTCGTAGTGATAGTAATCGTCTGTCAGATTTGTCACATGTATCATGCCCTCTATGGTATTGGGCAGTTCCACATACATGCCCCAGGAAGTGATACTGGAAATTACTCCCTCAAAGGTCTCCCCAATCCGCTCTGACATGTACTCCACTTTTTTCATCTTATCAGTTTCCCGCTCTGCCTCGTCTGCCCGCCGTTCCCTGGCGCTGGATAAGGCAGCCACTTCCGGCAGAATTTTTTCATAGTGGGCAATCCGTTTCTCCGTCATTTTTCCCCGGAGCGTCTCCTTGATAATCCGATGAATCTGTAAATCAGGATAACGGCGGATAGGTGAGGTAAAATGACAATAGTACTGAGTGGCAAGACCAAAATGGCCCGTACTCATGGTGGTATATTTTGCCTGTTTCATGGAACGCAGGGTCAATCGGCTGATAAGAACTTCCTCCGGCGTGTCTTCTATTTTCCCTAAAAGTTTCTGCAGCTCTTTGGGGTGAATATCATCCTGATTTATCTTGATGGAATAACCAAAATTATTGATAAACAGACTGAGCTTTTGAATTTTCTCCGAATCCGGCGTATCGTGAGTCCGGTACACAAAGGGAATCTCCTGCCAGAAAAAGTCCTGGGCTACCGTCTCATTGGCAATCAGCATGAAATCCTCAATAATCCGGGTGGCTACATTCCTCTCATAAGGCTTGACTTCCAGAGGCCGTCCCTGTCTGTCCAGGATTATCTTCGTCTCTGGAAAATCAAAGTCAATGGAGCCTCGTTTTCTTCGTTTCTCCCGCAGAATTGCCGCCAGTTCTTCCATATCCTCAAACATGGGAACCAGCTCCTGGTACGTTTCCCGTTCTGCCTCGTCTTTGTCCTTCAAAATTTTCCGCACGCTGGTGTAACTCATACGGCGGTTCACCTGCACCACCGTCTCTGCAATCTCGTGGTCAATCACATTTCCTTTTTTGTCAATCAGCATAATACAGCTTAAGGCCAGCCGGTCTTCCCCTGCGTTCAGAGAGCAGATACCATTG
>JAAWLS010000218.1 GCA_022798035.1 Lachnospiraceae bacterium
GACGTGAAATATGTCGAGGAAAACTGAAAAAGGTGGAAAATTTAGAAATGTCCACTGTAGGACGTGGAATATGGCAAGAAAACTGAAAATCATGGAAAAACAATCAACAGCAAACTGGGATATATGGAGCGTTTAAATCACCCGGCTGTTGTATTAATTTTGTCGTTAGGCTGCGCCTTTCTGCCAATTAATGCAATGGTGATGTTAGGCTGCGGTATGATATTACTGCATTTGTTTGCACTTTCCATGGAAGCCAGCGCCATTGGGCTGTGCCTTTTTGTATTGCTTTTGTTTATGTATGGAAAATTTGCTCCGAAAAATGGCTACAGTACAATTTTAACATCGCTGCTGTGCTTTTTCCGGGTTCCTCAGGTAATGCCGGTGGCGGTAGGAATGTTAAAAGAGCCTTCTGCATATCTTTCTGTATTGTGCGGGACGGTTACTTATTTCTATGTCAGAGGAGTGCAGGATAACTTTGTGAACTTCACTGCCACTGAGGAAACGGAAGGGCTGGCTAAATTTACGGCGGCATTGAAAGTCTTAATTGGAAATAAAGAGATGTATCTGCTGCTGGCAGCTTTTTTGATTACTTCCCTGGTGGTGTATGTGATTCGGCGTCAGGAGATAGATTATGCCTGGAGAATCGCGCTGTTTTCAGGAAATATGGTGGAACTTGTGATTCTTCTGGTGGGGTATATTCTGTTGGGAATGCCGGAAAAGATTCTGGGAGTTGTGATAGGAATTCTGATATCCATAGGAATATCTCTTGTACTGGAATTTTTCTTCTATAATTTGGACTACTCCAGAGTGGAAAGGGTACAATTTGAAGATGACGAGTACTACTATTTTGTAAAAGCGGTGCCAAAAGTGTTTGTGGCCAAAAAAGATAAAAGAGTAAAGAGAATTACACCAAAGAAACGAACCACTGTCAGCCGCAGAGAACTGGCGGAAGAGCTGGATATCGACCAAAATCTGCTGAAATAGAGCGTAGGCTTGTGGGAAGAATGTGAAATGACAGGACCGTTGAATGGCGAAACGATAAAATATAGAAAGAAAATAGATTTTAGAAAGGGGATGAAACCATGATACAGAATTTATTCGCAATATTGAATTCTTTTGCGTCGAAGTATTTGTTTTGGGTAGATGGGCACAGTATTACAAAGACAGATATTGCGGAGATTATTATTATTTCATTCCTGATTTATAATATTTTAGTTTGGTTTAAGCAGACAAGGGCATGGAATCTGCTGAAAGGAATCATAGTAGTCCTGCTGTTTGTTCTGGCTGCCGCAGTCTTTCAAATGAATACAATCTTGTGGATTGCAGGCAGAACCATCAACGTGGCAGTAATCGCCATCATCATTATATTCCAGCCGGAACTGAGGCGTGCGCTGGAGCAGCTGGGACAGAAAAGTTTTATTACCTCTTTGTTTCCCGCAGATTCCCAAAAGAGCCAGGAACGGTTCAGCGAACGTGTGGTAAACGAAATTGTGAAAGCCACTTATGAGATGGCTAAGGTCAAAACAGGAGCCTTGATAATCATTGAGCAGGATGTGATGCTGGGTGAGTATGAGAGAACAGGAATTGCATTGGATTCTCTGGTGTCCAGCCAGCTCTTAATCAATATATTTGAGCACAACACACCGCTGCATGACGGAGCTGTTATCATACGGGGAGACAGAATTGTGTCGGCAACCTGTTATCTGCCTCTTTCTGATAATATGGGACTGAGCAAAGAACTCGGAACCAGACACCGTGCAGCTGTGGGAATCAGCGAGGTCTGCGACGCACTAACTGTTGTGGTGTCAGAGGAGACTGGAAATGTCTCGATTGCCATCGGTGGAAACCTGTACCGCAATGTGGACGCAGAGTATTTAAAAGGAAAATTGAATTTTATCCGAAAAGGCGCTGTGGATGTAACAAGATTTCGAATATGGAAAAGGAGGATGAAGCATGTTCAAAAAGATGATGAAACATCTGGTGAATAATCCCGGACTTAAGCTTTTATCCCTTCTTTTGTCTATTGTGCTGTGGATGATAGTGGTGAAAATGGCGGACCCGGACGCGACAAAATCTTTTTCTGTTCCGGTGGAAATTCTCAACAAGGATGTCATTATGAAAATGGGAAAAGTTCCGGACATCGTGGGAGATACGGATATTGCAGTCTTTTACATCACCGGGCCCAGAAGTTACGTGGAAAATATGGACGCGGATGATTTCAGTGTGACGGCGGATTTGAGTCAGGTAGATTTGAGCCAGGATGGGGCTTCTAAATTGGTTCCCATCGAGATTAGCGCCAAAAAAAGTGAAAAATGGATTACTATCACCAAGAAAACAGTGAATATGCAGATTACGCTGGAGGATTTATCAGAGCAGAAGTTTGTGATTACCCCTGAGACGACGGGAACTCCAGCGGAAGGGTGCGCCATTGGAGACGTGGAAGTGGTGCCCAATCTGCTGAAGATTTCAGGTCCTGAGTCCATTGTGTCCCGAATTAATCGTGTGGCGGCTGCCATCAATGTAGATGGAATTTCCAGCGATGTGTCAGACAATGTTATGCCGGTACTCTATGACGAAGATGGTAAGGTGATTACCTCAGATTTGCTGGAAATGAATCAGAGTGCCGTAACGATAAAAGCCAGTATATTGGGAACGAAGAGCGTTCCTGTGCGCTGCCAGGTAAGCGGAACCCCGGCAGAGGGATATGAGTATCAGGGCATGGAATACGCTCCTGAGACAGTGCTTATCAAAGGGGAAGCAGTATTACTGAACGATATCAGCGTGATAGAGATTCCAGAGGATGTCATCAACATCAACGGAGCGAAAGAAGATGTGGAAGTCACCATAGACATCACGCCCTATCTGGATGCAGCAGGAATTTCTCTGGTAGATGCATCCTCTAATCAGATTGCAGTGAAGGCTCTGATAGAGCAGAAAGAATTAAAAACTTTTCACGTCCCGGTGGAAAAAATTAAACTTACAGGGCTGAAAGACAATTATGAGCTTACCTACAGTGAGGACACAGTGTCAGTCAAGGTACGTGCCTTGAAAGAGCACATGAACACGCTGAAAACAGGCGACATTGAGGCGGTGATGGATGTAGATGGATTAGAACCAGGTACTTACACAAGGCAGCTTACCATAACGCTCCCGGATGATAAATTTGAATTGACAGAAATCGCGCAGATACAGTTTGTCATTGAAGATAAGGATGCGGAGCCTGAACGGCCGGATGTCCAGGAGGATGAGAGTCAGGCCAACGGCGAAGAAGAGGAAGAAGAGGACAGCAGACAGAGAAATAAAAATGATGATTAGGAGATAATGAGGTAAAAATTATGGCAAGAATGTTCGGAACAGATGGAGTGAGAGGTGTGGCAGGTACAGAGCTCACCATAGAACTGGCAATGAAGCTTGGGCAGGCAGGGGCATATGTTCTCACCAGAGAAAAAGCACATCAGCCTACAATTATTGTGGGCTGTGATACCAGAATTTCAGGAGGAATGCTGGCAAATGCTCTGATGGCAGGGATTTGTTCTGTGGGGGCAAATGCCGTATATATGGGAGTTGTGCCTACGCCGGCTATCGCATATTTAACCAGGAAGCACAAAGTGGATGCAGGGGTAGTCATTTCTGCATCCCACAATCCTATGGAATTCAACGGCATTAAATTTTTTAATGGAGAGGGATATAAACTTTCAGATGAATTGGAAGATGAGATAGAGGCATTAATCCAGAATGGAATGAAGGATGTTGCGATGCCCCTTGGCTCCGGAATCGGGAAAATCAGTTATCGTTTTGATGCCAGGGAAGAATATGTATTTTTTATGAAGCAGACAGTGCCGGTGAATTTAAGCGGATTAAAGATTGTCATCGACTGCGCAGAGGGAGCCTCCCATTACACGGCGGTGGAGACTTTGAAAGGCCTGGGAGCTAATTTAGTGGCTCTTCACACGAATCCGGATGGAACAAATATCAACGCCAACTGCGGTTCCACTCACATGGACGAACTACGGGCCAGAGTGGTATATGAAAAAGCAGATGTGGGGCTGGCATTCGACGGAGATGCGGACCGTATGCTGGCAGTGGATGAGAAGGGTAATGTGGTGGACGGCGACCAGATTATGGCGATTATCGGAAACTACATGAAAGAGC
>JAAWLS010000219.1 GCA_022798035.1 Lachnospiraceae bacterium
GCCGTATTTGTTCAGCTCCAGCATGCTCTGGGTTAGTTTGTTCAGCCGCTCTGCCTCAAACAGAATAATGTTCAGGTATTTATCCTGCATCTCGTGAGGGATGGTACCGTCCATAATAGCCTCTACATATCCCTTGATAGAAGTAAGAGGAGAGCGGAAATCGTGGGACACGTTTGCAATAAATTTTCTCTGGTCCTCCTCTAACGTTGAGAGTTCCACGGCCATGTAACTCAAAGAGGCGGCCAGATATCCAATTTCATCGTTTGTGTGAATTCCAATCTGCGTTTCAAAATTCCCCTCAGAGTAATCTTTGGCGGCTTTTGTAATTTTGCGGATGGGAATATAAACGGTGTAAGTAAAAAGTCCCAAAATGACGAAAGCACAGAGGAAAATAAGGGCAAGGGTCATGTAGGAAATATTGAGAAAACTGTCTTTTTGGGCAGCTAAATCCCGGATTGGCTTGTGAATCAGCACGTAACCTCTTATTTTATAATTGACAGTAATAGGAGAAAACACAGATAATGTCTCTTCTCGGAAAGTGTCAAAGAAGGTTCCGGTCTGGTAGTAGCTGGCGCCGAATGCGGTGACATCAAAGTTTTGAATAGATTTCAACTGTGAATCTCCATCTGAGTTAATCATAATCTGGCCGTCTCTGTTGATGACCCAGATGTCAGCGTCCAGATAAGTGGAGATGGTGTGAAAATGTTCTTTTGCGTCTTCCAGGGTGATAGCTCCGCGGTAATATCTGGCCGCATAGCTGGAGGCCAGAAGATTGGATTCCCGGTATAGATTGGAAGCAGTGTCTTTTTTTATGTAATTCAGGGTCATGCGGGAAGTAAAGGCGGCAGTGATAAGAAAGCCAAGAATGCCGAATACCGCATAACCCATTAAAAGTTTCAGATAGAGTGTCCGTCTCACTATTTCACCTCAAATTTGTAACCGATTCCCCAGACAGTGGACAGACTCCAGGAAGCGTGGTCTTTGATTTTTTCCCGCAGCCGTTTAACGTGAACGTCCACGGTCCGGGTGTCGCCAATGTATTCGTATCCCCAGATATGGTCTAACAGCTGTTCTCTGGTAAATACCTGGTTGGGGGAAGAGGCCAGAAAATACAGAAGTTCCAGCTCTTTTGGGGGCATGTCAATGGGTTTGCCGTAATAAAGTACGGAGTAATTGGTCTGGTTGACAACAAGGTCCGGGTATTCCACGCACTTGATATGGGCGGCTGCTGGTTCCGGAGCAGAGGGCTGGTAACGGCGGAGCACAGCTTTTACCCTTGCCACCAGCTCCTTGGAATCAAAAGGTTTTATTATATAGTCGTCCGCGCCAAGTTCCAGGCCCAGTACCTTGTCAAAGATTTCTCCTTTGGCAGAAAGCATGATAATAGGAATATTCGACTTGCTGCGGATTTCCCGGCATACTTGATAGCCGTCAATCCCGGGCAGCATTAAATCCAGCAGAATTAAATTGGGGTGGTACTGTTCATACGCGGCAAGGGCTTCTTCGCCGTCGTGTACCATATGGGTGTCGTAACATTCTTTTGCCAGATAGAGAGAAATCAACTCTGCAATATTAACATCGTCGTCTACGATAAGAATTTTCTGTTTTGCTGCCATAAGGCCTCCTTTCTGTTATGGGCTCAGGAAAAATCAGCGATAGTGACGCCTGAGTCTCCTTCTCCAAATTCTCCAAGCCGGAAGGATTTCACGTATTTCAGCCGTTTCAGGTGGCTGTGGACTGCTTTGCGCAGAGCGCCGGTTCCCTTTCCATGAACAATCCGCACAGAAGGCATGTGGGCTAAGTAGGCGTCGTCCAGATATTTATCCAGCAGGGCGATGGCCTCGTCTGTGGTTTTGCCGATTAAGTTAATTTCAGAGGAGACGGAGGCAGATTTTGACATTTTTAATTTGCCGGTTCCGGTGGATTTTTTTCTGTTGTCTGAGGGCGCAGCGTCTTCCAGCAGCACAAGGTCTTTGATGTTGACTAAAGAGCGCAGGATTCCCATCTGCACATACAAATCCCCTTTTTCGTTGGGAAGGGTGTGGACGGTGCCCTTTAAATTCATGCTGAGGACTTTCACAGAATCTCCAAGGCGGAGTTTTTTGGGAACTTTATGGTTGGAAGTTTCTGTTTGTTTCAGCGACATATTTTTTTCTAAATCGTTCATTCTGCCCCGCAGTTTGCTGCGTTCCTGTTCCATCTCTTTGGCAGGGGCAGTTCCCCGGCCATACTTGTGGAAATTCTTAATGGTCTGGTCTGCCACTTCCTTGGCCTCCCGAAGGATAGCGTGGGCGTCCTCATTGGCCTGACGGATAATTTTTTCCCGCTGGCTTTCCAGCCGTTCCTGCTTTTCCTCCAGTCTGCGCTTGAGAGTTTCCATTTCCTGTTTGTACTGTTCTGCTTCCAGACGTTCCTTTTCAATAGTAATCCGGCTGGATTCCAAATCAGAGATCAAGTCTTCCAAATCTTCTTCCTGCTCTGTAATATGTTTCTTGGCCTCCTCAATAATGTCGGCGGGGAGCCCCAGCTTGCCAGAAATGGCAAAGGCGTTGCTCTTGCCGGGAATGCCGATGAGAAGGCGGTAAGTAGGACTTAAGGTTTCCACGGAAAATTCGCAGCAGGCGTTTTCTACCCCGGGAGTTGAGATGGCAAAAACTTTCAGCTCGCTGTAATGAGTCGTGGCCATGGTGCGGACGCCGTAATTGTGGAGCCGGGAAAGTATGGAGATAGCCAGCGCGGCTCCTTCTGTTGGGTCAGTTCCGGCGCACAATTCGTCGAAAAGCACCAGAGAATTTTCATTTACCTGTTTTAATATGGAAATGATATTTGTCATATGGGAAGAAAAGGTACTGAGGCTCTGCTCAATGCTCTGTTCATCTCCAATGTCTGCAAACACTTCCTCAAAAATCGAAAGCTCGGAGCGGTCATTCGCCGGAATGTGAAGGCCGGATTGTCCCATCAGGGTAAACAGGCCGACGGTTTTCAGAGAAACAGTTTTTCCTCCGGTATTGGGGCCTGTGACAATCAGCAAGTCAAAATCATCTCCTAAATGGATGTCGATGGGAACTACTTTGCGGCTGTCCAGAAGGGGATGACGGCCCTTGCGGATGCGGATACGGTGCTCCTGATTGAATATCGGCGCGGTTCCGTTGTAAGATTTTGCCAGAGAGCCTTTGGCAAAAATAAAATCCAGTTCTGTCAAAACTTTGTAGTTGTCCTCTAAATAAGGAATATACTCTGCCGCGAGACTGCTTAAGCTGGCAAGGATTTTTTCAATTTCATCCTGCTCTTTCAGAAATAATTCCTTTAAATCATTGTTCAGTTTCACAATGGCCATAGGTTCGATAAAAAGGGTGGAACCGGTGGAAGACTGGTCATGAATCATTCCAGGTACCTGCCCTTTGGATTCTGCCTTTACGGGAAGACAGTAACGGCCGTTGCGCATGGTGATAACTGCGTCCTGCAGATGGGTGCGGGTGCTGTTAAGCATGTCGTTCATCTGACTGCGGATTTTTTCATTTGTGTTTTTCATGGAACGCCGTATGCTTTTCAATGCTGCGGAGGCGTCATCTGCAATCTCGTCCTCTGACAGAATACATCTTCTGATTTCAGATAAAAGGGGAGTCAGAGGTTCAATTCTGTCGAAGAGTTCTTCCAAGGAATCAGCTTTGGCGTCCTCTCTCTCCTTGCGGGCGTATGTTTTGGCACGTTTTGCAACTTCCAGCAGAGAAGCGATTTTGAGCAGTTCTTCTATGCCTAGGGAGCCGCCGATTTCCAGACGTTTGAAAGAGGCACCTACATTGTGGGTGCCGGAAAAGGAAAGGGAGCCTTTTTGATAAATCCGCGTCAGTGCATCGGAAGTCTGCCGCTGAGCAAGCTGAATCTTTGCCGGGTCCACAGAAGGTTTTAAATTTCTGCAGAGTTCCCGGCCGGAAGCGGAGGTGGCGCACTCAGAAAGCATATCTATGATTTTGTGATATTCTAATGTTTTCAAAACTTTTTCGTTCATAAGTTGTAGTCCTCTCCTATGCCCATGCGGGCAGTTATAATGTCTGACGCCATTAGGCCAGGATTGCCTGCAATCCTAAGAGGCCGTCTATGCCCATGCGGGCAGTTATAATGTC
>JAAWLS010000220.1 GCA_022798035.1 Lachnospiraceae bacterium
ATTAAGAATACAAGAGTCAACGGAGAAGTGCTGCGGGAATTGAGCAGCATTATCCGGGGAGAAATCAAGGACCCGAGAATTCATTCTATGACTTCCGTGGTAGCAGTGGAAGTAGCGCCTGATTTGAAGAGCTGTAAGGCATATATCAGCGTGCTGGGGGATGAGAAGGAACAAGAGGACACACTGGCGGGATTGAGGAGTGCAGAAGGGTATATCCGCAGAAAACTTGCGGAACATATCAATCTGAGGAATACGCCGGAAATCCGTTTTGTGTTGGACCAGTCCATTGAATACGGCGTCAAGATGTCAAAGATGATTGACGATGTAAACAGGGCTGGAAAGAATGGAGAGAACTGATATGAAAGATTTGGCATCTCATCTGGCACAGGCAAAGACAGTTGCCATTGCCGGACATGTAAGGCCGGACGGAGACTGTGTGGGTTCCTGTCTGGCAACTTACAATTACATTACCACATGGTTTCCTGAGATTGAGGCAGATGTGTATTTAGAGCCGATTCCGAATATTTTTAAATTTTTGAAGCATGCAGATAAGATACACCACACCTGTGAGAGAGATAAAGTATATGATTTGTGCATTATGCAGGACTGCGGGGATTTGGAACGGCTGGGAGAGGCAGTAAAATATTTTCAAACTGCAAAAAAGACAATCTGCATTGACCACCATGTGAGCAGCGGAAATGTTGCAGATGAAAATCATATTTTTCCGGAGACCAGTTCTACCTCAGAATTGATTTTTGAGCTGATAGAGGAGGAAAAGATTACAAAAGAAATAGCTGAGTGCATCTATGTTGGTATGGTGCATGACACAGGTGTGTTTCAGTATTCCTCCACTACAGCCAAAACTATGAATGCAGCAGGAATCTTGATGGAGAAAGGAATTGATTTCAGCAGGATTGTGGATGAAACTTTTTACACCAAGACTTTTTCCCAGAATAAAATTCTGGGGCAGGCGTTGTTAAACAGCCAGCGGTATTTGGGAGAGAAAGTCATTGCTGCGGCTGTGACAAAAGAGGAAATGGAAAAATACCAGGTGCTTCCCAAACATCTGGATGGAATTGTCAGCCAGCTTCGTGTGACGAAGGATGTGGAGACAGCTGTTTTTCTCTATGAGAATGAAGATGATTCCTGGAAAGTGAGTATGCGCTCCAATGGAATCGTAAATGTGGCTGAGATTGCCATGAAGTACAAAGGCGGCGGTCATGTGAGAGCGGCAGGCCTTACCATGGAGGGCAGCCCTGAGGAAATTATCCAAAAACTCTGTGAGGAAATTAAAAAACAGCTTCCAGGAGCAGAATCATGATTCATGGGATTATTAACGTGTACAAAGAGAAAGGCTATACGTCCCATGATGTGGTGGCAAAGCTCAGAGGAATCCTGAGACAGAAAAAAATAGGACATACGGGGACCTTAGACCCGGATGCGGAAGGTGTTCTTCCAGTCTGCCTTGGAAAAGCCACCAAGGTCTGTGATTTGCTCACTGAGAAGGATAAAGTGTATGAGACGGTACTGTTGCTTGGAAAAAGTACAGATACCCAGGATGTGACGGGAATGGTACAAAAGGAACAGGATGTGCTGTGTTCACCGGAACAGGTGAGACAGGCCATTATGGCTTTTACGGGCAGCTATGAGCAGATTCCCCCTATGTACTCTGCGCTGAAAGTAAATGGTAAAAAACTCTGTGATTTGGCCAGAGCAGGAATTGAGGTGGAGCGAAAGCCCAGGAATGTGACGATTTTTTCCATTCAGATTCTGGAGCTGTCTCTGCCCAGAGTGCGGATGGAGGTTCACTGTTCCAAGGGCACATATATCCGTACCTTATGTCATGACATAGGAGAAAAGCTGGGATGCGGCGGCTGTATGGAGTCTCTTCTGCGGACCAGAGTGGCAGAATTTACGTTGGAAGATGCCAAAAAACTGGGAGAAATTGAGGCTCAGGTTCAGAAAGTGAGAGAGAAATTTCAGCGGGAAGAAACATTACAGAAGGATTCGAAAAAGACTGTTTTTCAGACAGAATTTGTGCGGGAGGATTTGGGAGAGCTTGTAAAAAGTACAGACTGTGTATTTCAGCAGTACCCAGAATCTTCAGTCAGACAGGAATTTGCCAAATTGCTCTACAATGGAAACGCTCTGCGTTCAGAGTGGATGACAGAATGGAAAGAAACTTACCGCGGGACAATGCTGCGGGTTTATGACAGAAATCAATTGTTTGCAGGAATCTATCAGTGGGATGAGAAAGACAGGATTCTCAAACCAGTTAAAATTTTTATGGTTTAATAAAGATATTTTGAAGCGAAATAATTTATGAAATAAGGACAGGAAGATGGAATACATAAGGCAGAGTATTACGTTTGAAATCAAAGAACCGACGATATTGTCACTGGGAAAGTTTGACGGGCTGCACCGGGGACATGAACTTTTAATGAAGTATATCGCAGAGAAGAAAAGGGAGCAAAAGGATTTAAAAGCCGCCATTTTTACTTTTGATATCCCGCCCAGAGAACAATTGGAACACGTTCAGGCAAAGGTGATTACCACCAATCAGGAGAAAATGAGACTGTTTGAACAGGCTGGCATTGATTATCTGATAGAATGTCCTTTTACGGAAGAGATAATGTGCATGGAGCCAGAAGCGTTTATTGAGCAAATTGCAGTGAATCTCAATGTGAAATATCTGGTGGTGGGGACAGATTTCCGGTTCGGCCACAAACGGCGCGGAGATTACCGAATGCTGTCAGAATATGCAGAGCAGTATGGATATGAAATGAAAGTAGTAGAGAAAATTCAGGAAGCTGGAAGGGATATCAGCAGCACCTTTGTGCGGGAAGAAATCGCAGCCGGAAACATAGAACTGGCAAATGAACTGCTGGGTTATGAATTTTTTGTGGAGGGAGAAATTCTTCACGGGAAAAAGCTGGGGAAGGCTGTTCTTGGAATTCCAACCATCAATCTGATTCCACCAAAGGACAAGCTTCTGCCGCCTTTTGGAGTCTATGTGACTGTTACGGAGCACAAGGGAAACTCATACCGGGGAATTACCAACGTAGGATGCAAGCCTACCATTGCAGGAGAACATCCAGTAGGCGTGGAAACCCATCTTTTTGATGTGTCAAAGGACCTGTACGGAGAAGAGGTCAAAGTGTGTTTCCTAAGCAGAGTGCGCAGGGAGCGTAGATTCGATACGCTGGATGCGCTAAAAATGCAGATGGAGCAGGATATTCAATACGGAAGAGATTATTTTGACAGAGATACGAATTAGCGAAGAGAGCCGCTCCGATGAAGAGAGATTCTGGAGAAATCCGGAGTCTTTGATGAACCGGAATTGATTCATTTAATGAAAAGCGATTCTGCAAAGAGCTGGGATATTCGGTGAATCAGAGCTACTCACAGGAGTAAAGGGAGAATAGCATGGAATTGATATTAACATTGCTTGGGGGCCTTGGACTGTTCCTATTTGGAATGAGTTTCATGAGCCAGGGTCTGCAGAAAGCAGCGGGAGCTAAGCTTAGAACTATTTTGGAGGCAATGACAAAGAACAAAATCATTGCAGTACTTTTTGGAGCATTATTTACGGCGATTATCCAATCGTCCGGGGCTACGACTGTAATGGTAGTCAGTTTTGTAAACACTGGAATCATGACGCTGGCTCAGTCTGTGGGAATCATATTTGGAGCCAATATCGGTACCACCATTACCTCTCAGCTGGTGGCTTTTAATCTGACTGGCATTGCTCCGTTTATCCTCTTTGTAGGCGCCGTGTTTATGATGTTTGGAAAACGGCCTATGGTGAAGAAGATAGGGGAAGTTATTCTGGGATTTGGAGCATTGTTTATGGGAATCAGCATGATGAAAGATGCCATGGCAGGTTTGAAAGAGTATGAAAATGTACTCTATGTTCTGGGAAGCCTGGATAATCCGCTGCTTGGGATTCTGCTGGGCACAGTGATTACGGTGATTGTTCAGAGTTCTTCTGTGACAGTTAGTATTCTGCTTTTGATGGCCAGTCAGGGCCTGGTGGAGCTTCCCGTCTGCTTTTACGTGGTATTGGGATGTAATATCGGTTCCTGTACGCCGGCAGTTCTGGCCAGTCTGGACGCC
>JAAWLS010000221.1 GCA_022798035.1 Lachnospiraceae bacterium
TTTGTCCACCGCTTCCTTTGAATTGTCAGCAAGCTGACGAATTTCGTCCGCCACCACGGAAAATCCTCTGCCTGCCTCGCCTGCTCTTGCCGCTTCGATGGAAGCATTCAACGCCAAAAGATTCGTCTGAGAACTAATAGCGAGAATTTCATCTGTCAATATGTCAATCTCTTCTACTTTCCGGCTGTCTGCAATGGCTCTCTCCAGTTCCTCTTTGGTCTCTTGATAAATGGAGACGGCTTCTTCCCTGGATTTCTCTGTTCTCTCATTCTGCTTTCCTGCCCGCTCCATGATGCCGCTTGACTGTTCCGCCGCCTCCTTGGCCTTCTCTGTCACATTTCCAATGGCTGTGCCCAGCTCCCGGCCGGTATGTTCTATATTTTCCGTCAAATCTTTGGCCTCTGCTGTTCGTTCGATAACCTGAACCGTCGCGCTTAAAATATCGGAAATCCCTTGGGTCAGTACTGCCATATTGGCGGAAGTGCCCTCTGCAATAGCGCTGATATCCTCTGCCTCGCTCTTGGTGTTTAAAATAATTCCGCGAATCTGCTGCTTCACCTCTATCGTGGCAGTTTTAATCTGCTCTATCTCATTTTTATATTCTCCTGGTATCTCCTTTGGCACAAGGCTTTCCTCAGAAAAATCACCGGAAGCAAACTGTTTCAGCATTTGAACCGGCGCCAGCGTCCGGCCAATCAGCCCCGCCATAATTCCTGCCACAAGGGCAATGATAACCAGTGATATCACAAATGCCACCCCAACCATCGCCCCAAGGGAACTCCAGACATTGGCTGTGGGTACTGCCACTCCCAGTTTCCAGCTGCTTCCTGAAATCATCGACGATGCAAAATAGCGCTCGCTGCCATCATAGTCCCTGAGCTTTATCACACTGCTGTCCTTATCTTCCATCAACTCTTTCAGCCCCGGCATAATATCGCTGACTGCAACGGCTTTATCCTCCGTAGGCTCGTATTCCTTATTCTTATGGGCCACGTACTGCCCGCTGCTGTCTGCCAGAAAACCGTACACGCCCTTTGCAAAATTGATGCTCTGGGTCAAGTCTGTCACCGTACCCAACGTCACATCCAGCCCAATGACTGCCTCCAGTTTTCCATCTATGTAAATAGGAGACGCAATCGTAGTACACATTTGATTGGTCAGCACATCCCAGTAAGGGTCTGTCACAATGGTTGTCTCCTCCTTGGCCGCCTGTTGATACCATCCACGCTGTACTGGGTCGTAGCCTTCCGGTATTTCCGCTTCCTGGTTAGATTGAATAAATTTGCTTTCCTTGGTTCCGCAGTACAGATTCAGCAATTCTTTTCTGCCCTCTGCATAGGTGTCCATCACCCGCTGAATAAAATCGTCCTCCGTATTCGCAGCCGCTTCGACACTGGCCGCCGCCCCAGCCGCAAGCATCTTTTCATTCTCAATCCAAGTATTGATTTCTTCTGCATATTTATCTGCATACAGCTGCAGCTTCTCTGTCTCGTCCTTCATCATACGATTCCCCGCCACAACCACAATGCCGATTGTGGTCAGCAGAATACTGGCTGTTACCATGCAAATCACGCTGACAGTCAACCTTCCTTTTATCGTTCTCATCATAATACTTGTGCCTCCTTCTGTTATCTGCTGCGTTTTTCCACTTAATCAGTTTATCAGAAAAAGGCTTTTTTTCAGAATCGCAGGACAAATTGCATCTTTTTTCGTATAATTTGCACTAAAATTATCCGGCGCGCTTATCTCATTCTTCTGCTTTGTCTATTTTCCCTCTTTTGCTAAAAACACGACTCTTGAAAATCAGCATACTTCGTGCTAAAATTATTGACGTCCGTAAAAATATGGTTGTTCTCTATCAACACCACAAATTGAGTGTCATTACATCAGTTTTATTACAGGGGGAATCATATGAAATTTCTAGCAAATCAAAAACTTGCCATACGCATCGGCATTATCACCACAGCAATTACTTTTGCAGGCATGCTCCTGCTTTGGTTTGTTGTATCTGACCGCGTTGCTTCTATGGTGGAAAACAACATCACTAACCAAATGGTAGACGCCGTTGAATCCAGAGCCTCCATCATAAACGACTATGTTACCTCGGCAGAAGAATATATGACGGCTTTTGCACTGGGCAGCGAAGTTCGGGAGCTCCTCACAAATCCAGAGGACCCTGCACTGTTGCAGAAAGGACAAAAATATACAGAAGATTTTGCAGCAGTCAAAGGCATTTTTGAAGGTTTGTACATCAGTACTCCTGAAACATACGTTCTGACCCATACTTCTCAGGAAGCTGTCGGAATGACTACCCGCACGGGAGACTCGCTGAACGTATTCAAAGACACAATTCTATCTAAGCCTGAGCTGACGAATCTGGGCATCATGAAATCTCCGGGAACTGGAAGTATGATTATTTCCATGTACCATCCGCTCTTTGATGGTGAAAACTGCATCGGTTATGTGGGCGCCGGTGTCTATGCCAGCCAGTTGATGGATGTATTACTGGATTTGAATATCAAAGGACTTCCTCACAGCGAGTATGTATTTTTAAATGTGGATAACGGCACTTACCTCTATCATCAAGATGAGGAACTGTTGAATACAGAGACAACGGACAAAGGTTATCAGGCAATTCTCAAAAAAATCAAATCAGACGACAGCACACAGGCCGGTACATATTCTTATCAGGATGAAAACGGCGTAGAGCAGCTGGTTGTCTATAAATATTTAAAAGACAGAAACTGGGTTTTCATGGTTCGCGATAATGCATCAGAAGTCTACAAAGAGGTCGTAACCGTCCGCACCACCGTTGGAATTCTATGTGCGGCTGTGACAGCAGCTATTATCCTTGCAACCCTGTTGATTTTGTATCGGGAAAGCAGGGAACTCATGGTTATGGAAAGCGCCATAAGGCGTCTTGGAAATCTGGAACTTTCCGCTGACCAGGAATTAAAATCATTTTTTGGAAGAAAAGACGAAATTGGCATGATAGCTCAGACGATTCACCATCTCTGCGACTGCCTCCGAAAAACGATTGACGATATCGGCCGAATCTTAGGTGAAATGGCCGACGGCAATATCGCTGTAGATGTTTCCAAGAATGAATCTTATTACATTGGTGATTTTAAGATTCTGGCTGAAAGCCTAAAAAGCATTCGTACACATCTCACTGACGTGATGCGTGATATCACCCATATTGCCAACCAGGTAGACAGCGGAGCCAACCAGGTATCCGTAGGAGCCCAGGCGCTGTCTCAGGGCACCACGCAGCAGGAGGTTTCTATCAACGGACTTGTTTCCAATATCACTGATATCACGGAACAGATACAGCATAGTACAGCACGCTGCAACAATGCCAGCGAGCTGGTTGACAAAGCAACCGGCTATGCCGCTGAGGCTGACACAAAAATGGAGCAGTTAATGACTGCTACCAAAAATATTGACGCATCTTCCGCTCAAATCGGCAGTATCATAAAAACAATTGAAGATATCGCTTTCCAGACTAACATACTTGCGCTGAATGCCTCAATGGAAGCAAACCGGGCCGGCGCCGCTGGAAAAGGTTTCTCTGCTGTGTCCGACGAAGTCCGCAGTCTTGCCGCCAAATCTGCTGAAGCCGCTGGAAATACCAGCACATTGATTGGCCGCTCCATTCACGACATAAAGACAGGTACGGAGTCTACCAACCTTGCCATCTCTGCAATGCAGATTATCAGCGAATGTATTCAGTCCATCAAAATGATAATGGATGAGATTTCACTTGCAAGCGTTCAGCAGTCAGAAATGATTGTCTCTGTGGAAAACAGAATCAGAGAAGTTTCCAGAGTGATACAGGCAAACTCTGACACCGCCAAAGAAAGCGCTGCAATTTCCAATGAACTTTCCAATCAGGCGGGAACTTTAAATCACTTGATTAGCCAGTTCCGTATCGAATAAAGTAAATAACAGCCGTAAGATTCTTGATACCAAAGATGATATGCTCCCCTTATGGTAGACAGATAAAATAATAAAACTGTCACTGTAAGGAGGAGCATATTTTATGGGACAACACTCAAAATACTCTTTTGAAAT
>JAAWLS010000222.1 GCA_022798035.1 Lachnospiraceae bacterium
AAGAAAGAATTTCGCTTTGCGAAATTCTGCGCCGCAAATGCGTCGCGTCAGCAACATATTTCCTCTGCATTTGCGTGCGCATCTTGCCCGGAGGACTTTTTATCTTATAGGAAATCCAGAGGGATTTCCTATAAGATAAAAAATCCTGTCTGCACCATATTACCTGTACAGACAAGATTCCTTTTAAAAATTTGATATTAATTTCCTGCTGATTTCCACTCCGGCAGGAGTTGCGGCCAGCCCTCCTTCTCCTGTTTCTTTCAGAGAACAGGGAAGGGCCATTCCTATGGTCCGCATGGCGTCAATCACTTCGTCCGGAGGAATCCGGCTGGTAATCCCGGCCATAGCCATATCCGCCGCAGTGACTGCATTGACTGCTCCCACCACATTCCGTTTCACACAGGGCACTTCCACCAGCCCTGCAACCGGATCGCAGACCAGCCCCAGCAGGCTCTTTAAAGCGATGGCACAGGCGTGGACAATTTCCTGTTCCCCTCCTCCCATCAAATAGGCAAGTCCGCCGGCCGCCATGGCGCTGGCGCTTCCAATCTCAGCCTGACATCCTCCGGTGGCTCCTGCAATAAAAGCCCGTTCTGCAATCACTGTTCCAATGCCTGCGGCAGTAAACATGGCCTCCGTCATTTTCTCATCGGATGTCTGAAAATATTTTTGGTAAGTCAGAAAAACCGCCGGCATCACGCCGCAGGAACCTGCAGTAGGCGCCGCCACAATCCGCTTCATACAAGCGTTGGACTCGCCCATTTTCAGAGCCCGCACCATTACCTCACCCATAAATCCGCCGGATATGGTTTTGCCTGCCTGCAGCGCCTCTTCCATTTTCTGTCCGTCTCTTCCTACCAATCCGCTGGCTGAATGTATCGTCCCGTCGTAGGATTCATCTGCCTTCCGCATGGTGTCATACATTTCCAGCATTGTGGAAAAAGATTCTTCTTCCGACACCATCCGCTCCGACATGTCATCCTCCAGAATCACCCGAAAAAAAGGTTTTTTCTGCTCTGATGCAGATGTTATGATTTCTTCCAATGAATGAAAACTCATAATTTCCTCCATTTTGTGCGCTTTTCAGCACAAACAGGTAGTTAGTGAAAGAATAAACGAATTCTTTCACTCTTTCTCTCCATTCTCTTCTTGAATGCATACAGATAGCTTATCCATTCCCTCTCAGGAAATGCAGACTTATGATTTCTCTGGCTTAGCTTCCAGACTCAGATAAGTCACCTTGTGAATCCCTTCAAGCTTTTCCAGCCATTTGATAGACTCTCTGGGCACCTCTTTGTCGCACTCCAACACCAGCACGGCGCTTCCGCCCCGCTTGTCCCGGTAAAGCTGCATTGTCGCAATATTTACGGATTTGTGGGACAGCATGGAAGTAACCTCTGCCACATGACCTGGCTCATCTTGATTGCGCACAATCAATGTTGGATAATCCCCACAGAAATTAGCCTCCACTCCGTCAATTTTGCAGATTTTAATCCTGCCGCCTCCCAAAGAAGCCGCCACAACTTCCAGATATCTGCCGCCTTTTCCCGTCAGCTTCATCAATACGGAGTTGGGATGGGCATCCCGCAGCTCAATTCCGCCGAAGGAATACTCTACGCCCAGCTTGTCCGCCCAAGCAAAACTGTCCGGAATCCGCTCATCATCCGTAGCCATCTCCAGCAGCCCGGCAATCAATGCCCGGTCTGTACCGTGGCCTTTTCCCGTAGCCCGGAAAGAACCATGAAGATAGATTTCCGCTTTTACCACCGGTTCATTTAAAAGCCGTCTTGCAATTCGTCCAATTCTAACTGCTCCCGCTGTGTGGGAACTGGAGGGCCCTACCATGACCGGGCCCACAATATCAAACAAATTCATACGTTCTCCTATCAGCCCAGCAGCTCCTCTGCCAGAGTCTCCATTGCTGCAATATCATGCTCTTTCACTGCAGACTTTATGGAAACCACCTGCTCACAGATGGAAATTTCTTTCATCTGCTCCAAGACAGATTTCATACTTTTTGCTGCAGTTGGAGCCCAGGTGCCGTTCTCTATCAATCCAATTCTGCGTTTCTGGAAATTTTTGCTCTTCAAATGATGAAGAAAATCTTCCATGCATGGGAACACGCCGCCGTCATAAGTTGCAGCCGCAAGAATCATCTTGTCATAGCGGAATGCATCTTCGACAGCTTCCGCCATATCATCTCTGGATAAATCAGTAACAGCCACTTTTTTGGCTCCCTTTGCTTCCAAAATCTCTTTCATTTTAAGCGCCGCCTGCTTTGTATTTCCGTGAATGGAGGCATACGCCACCAGAACGCCGTCATCTTCCGGCCGATAGCTGCTCCATATATCATATTTCCCGATATAGTACTCCAAATTTTCTTTTAAAATAGGACCGTGAAGAGGACAAATCATGGCAATGTCGAGAGCTGCCGCTTTCTTCAACAG
Organism: Lachnospiraceae bacterium; assembly: GCA_022798035.1. Taxonomy (GTDB): domain Bacteria; phylum Bacillota; class Clostridia; order Lachnospirales; family Lachnospiraceae; genus Petralouisia. The sequence continues at coordinate 2,448 of JAAWLS010000222.1, forward strand.
TGCCTGCACTTGAGCGCCGTATTTTCCCACAATGTTAAAATAGTATCTCCGTGCTTCGCATGCCCAGTCTTCCTCAGCATCCAGTGCGCCGAATTTTCCAAATCCGTCTGCAGAAAACAAGATTTTTTCTGTTTTCTCATAAGACACCATGACTTCCGGCCAATGCACCATAGGAGCCATCACAAAGGTCAGTTCATGCTCACCTAAATTCAAGGTATCTCCCTCTTTTACCACCATGGAGCGGTTGGATAAATCAATGTCAAAAAATTGAGAAATCATGGGGAATGTCTTGGCATTGCCCACTACTTTCATCTCTGGATATTTCTCTGCAAGAATCTGAATATTCGCCGCATGGTCTGGCTCCATATGGGATACCACCAAATAATCTACCGTCCGGCCTGCCAGAGCTTCCTCCAGATTCGTCAGCCATTCTTCTCTCCTTCTGGCATCCACAGTATCCATAACAGCCACTTTTTCATCTAAAATCACATAAGAATTGTAAGATACTCCATTCGGTATGATATACTGGCTTTCAAATAAATCCAAATCTCTGTCGTCTGCTCCAATATACAAAATCTTGTCCGTAATTTTTATATCTTTCATTCTGTCTTCCTCCTGCACTTTGAACTAAGTAAATCTATGATATCGCTTTCACGCATATTATTGTCTGGAAAGATACTCGTCAATTCCTTTCGCTGCAGCCTTTCCTGCTCCCATAGCAAGAATTACCGTTGCTGCCCCTGTCACTGCGTCACCTCCGGCAAACACGCCCGGCTTGCTGGTGGCTCCGTTTTCTTCTTCTGCCACAATACATTTTCTGCGGTTTATTTCCAAACCTTTCGTAGTAGAAGAAATCAATGGATTCGGAGATGTTCCAAGAGACATAATTACAGTGTCAAGCTCCAGGTCAAATTCGGAACCTGAAATTGCCACCGGGCTCCTTCTTCCAGACTCATCCGGCTCTCCCAGTTCCATGCGGATGCAGGTCATTCCTCTGACCCATCCGTTGTCATCCACTAAAATCTCTGTGGGATTCGTCAGCAAATCAAAAATAATTCCTTCTTCCTTGGCATGATGTACTTCTTCCACACGAGCCGGAAGCTCTGATTCGCTTCTTCTGTACACAACATGTACTTCTGCTCCCAGACGGAGAGCCGTTCTGGCTGCATCCATGGCTACGTTTCCGCCGCCTACCACTGCAACCTTCTTTCCTTTCATAATAGGAGTATCATATTCTTCCTTAAAAGCTTTCATCAGATTATTTCTGGTGAGAAATTCATTAGCTGAGAACACACCGTTGGCCTGCTCACCGGGAATTCCCATAAATCTCGGAAGTCCTGCGCCGGAACCGATAAACACTGCCTCGAATCCTTCTTCTTCCATCAATTCGTCTATGGTTCCCGCTTTTCCAATTACCACATTCGTCTCAATCTTAACACCCAGGGACTTGACGTTTTCAATCTCTTTTGCCACCACGTCGCTCTTGGGCAGACGGAACTCTGGTATTCCATAGATTAACACGCCGCCTGGCTCATGGAGCGCCTCAAAAATCGTCACGTCATATCCCATCTTGGCCAAATCTCCGGCACAGGTCAATCCTGCCGGGCCAGAGCCAATCACTGCC
>JAAWLS010000223.1 GCA_022798035.1 Lachnospiraceae bacterium
CTTCTCCCTGTTCCTTCTTCAGCTCGTCTGCTTCCATCAAATATACCGTATCTATTATAGTCGTTCAAGTGAAATATATCAATTGTAAGTCTAAATGAATTATGGTAGTATAAATTCTGGAATTCAAAAATAACAGAAATTATCACACTAGGAGGTCACTATGGCTGGTTCAACATTTGGCACGCACTTTAAAATTACTACCTGGGGAGAATCCCACGGCAAAGGAGTCGGAGTTGTTGTGGACGGGTGTCCTGCAGGACTTTCTTTGACAGAAGAAGATATCCAGAAATTTTTAGACAGGAGAAAACCAGGGCAGTCAAAATTCTCCACTCAGCGGAAAGAAGATGATACGGCAGAGATTCTCTCTGGTGTTTTTGAAGGGAAAACGACAGGAACCCCCATCAGCCTCATGGTTCACAATAAAGACCATCACTCCAAAGACTATGGAGAAATTGCCTCCTGCTACCGCCCCGGACATGCTGATTATACTTTTGATATGAAATACGGATTCCGGGATTACCGGGGCGGCGGCCGTTCCTCCGGGAGGGAAACCATTGGAAGGGTGGCCGCTGGTGCCATTGCCGTGAAAATTCTGGAGCAGATGGGTATTTCTTTCGTCAGCTACACCCGCTCCATCGGAGCTGTCTCCATTTCCAGTTCACCGGAAGAACTGCTCTCTGAACCTCCTGCCGAAATCGCGAGAAATATTTTATCCAATCCTCTCTATATGCCGGAAATGGAGCCCTGCCATCAGGCGCAGGCCTTTCTGGAAACCTGTATGGAGCAGAAAGACTCTGCCGGAGGCGTAATTGAATGTATTATCACTGGTGTTCCCGCCGGAATCGGGGAACCTGTTTTCGACAAACTGGATGCTAATCTGGCTAAAGCCGTGTTCTCCATCGGCGCAGTAAAAGGATTTGAGATTGGCGATGGATTTTCCTGTGCCTCCTCCACGGGCTCCAAAAACAACGACAGCCTTACAATGAAAAACGGCCGGACCAGCTTTGTCACAAACCATGCCGGAGGCATATTGGGAGGAATCAGCACTGGGGCCCCCATTATTTTCCGGGCGGCTGTCAAGCCAACCCCGTCTATCGCCTCTCTTCAAAATACAGTAGATAAAAATGGAAAGGACATAGAATTGTCCATTCATGGACGTCATGACCCGATTATTGTTCCCAGAGCCGTGGTCGTCGTGGAATCCATGGCTGCCTTAACTTTGCTGGACCTTATGCTGGAACAGATGGGCAGCCGCATGGAATATCTGCAGCAATTTTATTCAGAATAAGTGAAAACAAGCGGCCTCTGCAGCCAAAACCTCACATGAAACAAACCGCTGTAACATAAGTACAGTATATTGCTCTTATGTTACAGCGGCTTTTCTCTTTTCTATCCTATTTCCAGTTCTGCATTCTGTTCTAATTCCGCGTTCTGCGGCAGTTTATGAATATAAATGCAATTTGGCTGGTCAATGATAATGGGTTTTCCCTTCATCAGAAAATATTTTTTCTCATAATTTACATGGAATGTCATAATCTCATTGGTATCATGATTTAAACTTACAAAATGCTGCCCGTCTGGGAAAATTGCAATAGATTTCGGATAATCTCCGCTGATTTTGGAATCGCACACTTTCACCAGTTCCCCGCTCTGAGGGTTGATAGAATAAATAATCACAGAATTAGCCCCTGCATTGGAACAAAACAGGTATTTTCCATCCCGGCTGACTTCCATGCTGACTGCTCCGCAGTTGCGCTGTTCTTCTTCTTTCACAGTTGAAATAGTCTGAAGCCGTTCAAATTCCGGCCCCTGAGGGGTACACAGATAACTGTAAACATCCACGTCGTTGCACTCCTCACACAGCACAAAGGCAAATCTGCCATCTGGTGTAAAGCGAATCATTCTTGGAGAAGACTTCAGGTGGTCACGGAGAATATCTGCAATTTTTAACTTGCCTTTTCCATAATCAATCTGATAAATCTTTACTTGGTCTAAACCGCCGTCCACCGCACACAGGAATCTCTGCTGAGGTGTTAATTTTACACAATTCACATGCGGCCGGTAATTCCGGTCTGCAATGCTCCCCATCCCTGTGTGAAAAATGCCGTCTGCCACATCACCGATGCTGCCGTCCTTATTCAGCCGCATCATGGTGACACGGCCATCGTGATAGCCCCCCACAAACAGATACCTGTTCTCCCGGTCCACATCCACGTAGCATCCCCGCATACCGCCAATCCATTTCTCATTTATCATCTCCAAATCGCCGTCCGGAAGAATCTTAAAAGCGGCCACTCCTTCATCTGCGATGGAATACAGAAATCCTCCGTTTGCAGAGACGGTCAGATGAGAAGGATTATTGATGGGAATCACTTTGCGCTCCGTCATATTTCCCTCTTCCACGTCCACATCAAAAATATGAATTCCTACACTGGTCCCATGGGTATAAGTCCCCACATATGCTACATATCTCTCTTTATTCATCTGCCTTTTCCTCCTTCTCTTGTCTGCGCAGAATATCATATTCCGCCAACGGCTGTCCTAAATCAATATATAACACTTGTTTGGGATGGGGTGCTGACTCCATCTCACTGCCACTTTCATCCCGGATTTTCTGAACAGTCACCAGTCTGTTTTCTCCGTCCGGTTTCATCACTTCTATTATCTCTCCAACAGAAAACTTATTTCTCTGTTCAATCCGATAATATCCTTCCTCGTTTCTCCCACCTACAATTCCCAGGTAGGTATATTCCTTCACATAAGTGTTGCTGTCGTAAATCTGCGTTGTTTCATCTGGTCTCCCAAAGAAAAACCCTGTGGTAAACTGCCGATAGGTGCAATTGGATATCTGCTCTAAATACCAGGGCATATTTTTTTCATAAGTTTCTCTGGAGATAAAGAAATCATCAATCGCCTTTCGATATGTCCGGGCTACAGTCGCCACATAAAGGGCAGTTTTCATCCGGCCCTCAATCTTAAAACTGTCAATTCCCGCTGACACAAGCTCCGGAATATGCTCTATCATGCACAAATCTTTGGAGTTGAAAATGTAAGTTCCCCGTTCATTCTCATAGACTGGAAGGTATTCTCCTGGTCTCGTCTCTTCCACCACCGCATATTTCCACCGGCAGGGATGGGTACATGCTCCCTGATTGGCGTCCCGGCCTGTAAAATAATTGCTGAGCAGACACCGGCCGGAATAGGAGATACACATGGCCCCGTGAATAAAGGTTTCAATCTCCATCTCTTCCGGTATCTTCCCACGGATTTCTGAAATTTCCTGCAGAGACAATTCTCTGGCGGAAACTACCCGCTTTGCTCCCAGTCTGTGCCAAAACCGGTACGTCTCATAATTCGTATTGTTGGCCTGAGTGGAAATATGCCGCTCAATCTCCGGGCAAATCTCCTGCGCAATTGTAAAAATTCCTGGGTCAGAGATAATCAATGCGTCAGGTTTTAGTTCTTTCAATTCTGTAAAATATTGTCTCACTTCCTGCAGGTCATAATTGTGGGCCAGAATATTCGCTGTCACGTATACTTTCACACCATGGACATGAGCAAACGCAATTCCCTCCCTCATGTCCTCTTTGGAAAAATTCTTGGCCTTTGCCCGCAGTCCAAACGCCTCACCGCCTATATATACAGCATCTGCACCAAAAATTACAGCTACTTTTAACACTTCAAGACTGCTTGCCGGAACAAGCAACTCCGGTTTTTTCATAATCTGTCGTCCCTCTCTCTTATGCTGACAGTCACTCCGTCTCCAACCGGAAGCACAGACGTTGTCAAAACATCCATGTGGGTTAATTCATAAAGATAATCGCGCATTCTTTTGTGAATGGTACGGTCTCTCCTTGTGACTGCAAAACGCGACTCGATAATATTCCCATCCTGCAGAACATTATCGGATACCAGCACTCCGCCGGGGTTCAAAAGACGCATCACCTCAGGAAGAAAATGAATGTACTGCCCCTTTGCCGCGTCCATAAATATAAAGTCATAGCCTTCCGTCAGTTCTTTCATTATCTGACTGGCGTCTCCCTCCAATAATTCTATCACATTTTCCTT
>JAAWLS010000224.1 GCA_022798035.1 Lachnospiraceae bacterium
AAAAGAAAGAATTGAAAAATTAGAAGGAGATTACAATCATGTATTGCACAGACTTTGAATATGACAAAGAAAAACTTTCCGACTACGGAATGATACTCTGCAGTTTCGACCATTCCGGCGGCCTGGAGACCCTTTCATCGGGAGCGGACCTGACATTTCATCAAATACAGTCTGCTAAGAACTCCCGTTTTCCTCTCTATGCTGCCACATATGACGCCGCATATACAGCCACTTTTCACATCTGCAAAAACCCCTGCAGAGAGACGCCGGATAACCCCTGGCTCTCTCCCCGGGAAGTGTCCGCTCTGCAGAAATGGCTCTGCCGCAAAGACGGCTATCACAAGTTTAAAATTGACCAGGAAGACTACCAGACATTCTACTGGAAAGCAGTATTCAGCGCAAAGCAGATAATGCTGAATGGAAAAATCGCAGGTTTGGAGCTGACCATGTACACAGACTCCCCCTATGCTTACCTGGATGAAATCTCGCTGGAATTTGCATGCAAAGCCAACGAACCATTTTCCATTTACAGCGTCTCAGACGAAGAAGGGTATCTCTATCCTTTCGTGGAAATCACTTGCACGGAAAGCATAGACCCAGAAGGGCCGCCTGACTCAGAAGAAACCCATTCCTTAGAGGAAACCACAGATACAGAGGAGATGCTCGGTTCAGAAGAGACCAACCTTTTAAAAGAAACCAACCCTTTAAAAGAAACCAACACCCCAGAGGAATCCGATGGCACCTTTCTGCTGGAACTGTCCAATTCCATGGATAACAAAAAGACACAGATTAAAGGATGCAAAAAAGGCGAAGTCCTCACACTGGATGGATTTCATCTCACGATTTCTTCTTCCGAGGAATCCCACACTTCCCTTTCCAAAGACTTCAACTACGCTTTTCCCAAAATTATTCGTACCTATAAAAAAAGCAAAAATAACTTTACCGTAAACAGGGATTGCACCATTTTATTCCGGTACTCTCCCATCTGCAAAATCGGTTTATAAAAGGAGGAAATCATATGAAACTTATTGACAATTTACCGCGAAAATTAGGATTACAGAAACAACTCGATACCCTCTCCCAAAATGTCCTTGAACTGCAGGCAGAGCTGGCCCACATCAAAAATCAATTGAACGCAGGCGCTCTCCCCCAGGAGCCTGCCGAGGAACCGGAAGAATCCGCCAATCCATAACAATAAGTAACTATTCAGCCTACGGCTTCATAGTTAGGGAATCCGGCCTATTAAAGTTTGCCTTACGGCAAAGAGGCCGGATTCTTGGCTGTTTTACGCTGCTGGCTGCTAACTGCACAGCAAGTGCGCAGTTAGCAGGCTGAACTGTTACAACAATAATCCCAAAAAAGGCTTTGGATATTGAAACTATATAAAAATTTTAGGAGGAATATCATTATGAGAAATCAAAACACACAATATATTACACTGGATTTGAATTTCAGCGAAATGAAGGCCGTCAAATTCAAACAGTACAACAAAGGAAGCCAGAAAATCATTCTTACCATCGCAGAAAACGGACAGCCCTTTCCCTTAGACAGCGCTTCCATGAAATGCTATTTTAAGATGATTACCCCGGCTCACACCCACAAATTCAACGATGAAAACGTCTCCATCAATGACGATGGAACCGTAACCGTCAACATCAAAGAATCTTACTGCCTGACGGCCGGAACTGCCAGAGCAGAATTAAATATCGTCAACACAGTTGATGAGACCCAGATTTGCACCATGAATTTCAACATAATTGTCGAGGGAAGTGTGTACGACAATCACATCATTGAGGATTGTGACGACTTCAGCGCTCTCACCAAAGTTTTGACAGAAAATGAACATCGAAAGGAGAACCTGATTTTATTGGACAAAAACCTCCGGGAGGCGGACGATGTCCGTATGGCAAATGAGAACATCCGCATTTCCAACGAAGAGACCAGAATTTCCAATGAAAATACCAGAATCTCCAATGAAAATACCAGAATTTCCAATGAAAACGACCGCATGGGAAATGAAAATAACCGTGAAAATGCAGAACAGAAACGAGAGGACGACTTCTCTACTGCCATCACAAATGCCGACACGGCCACTCAAAATGCCAATACGGCTGCCGCTGACGCAGACCAGGCCACCCAGAATGCCACTGCCGCCGCTGACCGTGCCGGCGCCGCCACCCAGAATGCCAATACAGCCATTGAAGAAATGCGCGCCTTAATGGCAAACGACAACATTCTTCATGTGAACCAGCTGGGTGCTGCCGGAGGCGTGGCAACTTTAGACGAGGAAGGCTTCCTGTCCGCCTCCCAGATTCCCGACCGGACCATTGAATACTACTATGGAACCCTTGACAAAGAAACTCAGACCTTTACCTCCATTGATGGAGAGCCTCTGCCTGCAAAAATCAATAAATGTTACGTGGACACTCACACGAACCTTCCTTACATCTGGAGCGGCACGGAGTTTGTGGCAACCGGCACCCATCTGGCTCTTGGCACTACTTCCGCCACTGCCTTTCCCGGGGACCGGGGTGTATCGCTGGAACATCGTGTCACCGGCATAGAAGAATATCACAACAATATTCCTGCCGCTGACATCAAGTTCAGCAATTCCAACACTAATCTCTCCGGGGCAAATGTTCAGGCGGCCATTGAGGACTTAACCGCCACGGCCACTCCCCTTAGAAATGGTCTCTTATCTGCCGATGACAAGAAACGAATTGACTCTTATGCCAATATCACAGAGATTCCCATCACCCTCTCGGCTTCCTCCTGGACAGGCACGGACGCTCCCTACACCCAGACAGTGGCAGTGGCAGAGCTTCAAAGTTATAACAACTGTTGTGTGGAAATACATCCCGACGCAACGCCTGCACAGGAAAATGCCCTGCTGGAATCAAAGATTGAGGTTACTTCCTACTCCGAAACTTCCGGTCTGAGCTTCTCCGCCGTTTCCAAACCTCCCGTGGACATCCCCATTCTACTGTGTGCAGGAGCCAGTATGAACATAGTCAATGTCCCAAAATATTTGGGAGAGACGCCAGTCACAGGCATCAAGGGCAGCAGGGAAAACACTTTCCGCCAAGGAATGGTAAACCTCACCCCGGAAAATCTTGGGGCTCTGCCTGCTGATGGAGATTCACAAAACAACACAGTCACTTTCTCCACCGTGGAAGCTTCAAACAGCTGGACGGACGTAGCGGACCTTGCCAGCGGTGAGAAACACAGCTCCCTTTTTCACAAACTTTCCACCACAGTGAAAAATATGAAATACCTTTACAGGCTTCTGGGCACCACCAATATCACTTCTATTGGAAATGGAACTGTAACGGGAGCTCTTGATAAACTGAATAATATAAAATATGCTGCTTCTGATTCCATTGGAGGCGCGGCAAATTATCTCAACGCAAATTGGATTCCGCCAGATACAGATTTAAATAATCTAACTACTCCAGGTTTTTATTACAATGGCTCAAACGCAGATGTAGCGACCTTTAAGAATTGTCCGACTGGAGATGCCTTCTTTCTGATTGTAGGAAAACATGCAGGGGTATATCAAGAACTTGTTACATATCCAACTGCGTCCCCTATCATTTACATGAGAAATTTTTATCTTGACACTTGGGGAAGCTGGCAGCATACAATCACAAGTTTGAATATAAGTTCGCAAAATTCACATTTGGCGAACTGATAACAGGCATAATCATGTTGTCCTTGAACTGCAGACAGAGCTTGGGAACATCAAACACCAGCTGGTGACATCTCTCCAAGAATCAGTTGAGCCGTCAGAAAAATACGAGTAGCAATAATCCATGAGAACAGCCTGCAATGATAATCTACAACGTAGTTACAACACAAAAAATAATCTTTGTATCACACAAAATTTTAGGAGGAATGAACTATGAAACACTCAAACACACAGCATGTCACACTGGATTTGAATTTCACCGAATTAAAAGCCGTCAAATTCAAACAGTACAACAAAGGGAGCCAGAAAATCATTCTCACCATCACAGAAAACGGACAGCCCTTTCCCTTAGACAGCGCTTCCATGAAATGCTATTT
>JAAWLS010000225.1 GCA_022798035.1 Lachnospiraceae bacterium
CCACCTGTAAACCATCAGACAGCAAGAATAATCGCATTCAAACAACTGTTATCAATTTGTTATCAAAAGACCTTTCCAAAGCCCGCAAACCCGCATAAACACTGGGTTTTTACGATACTCCAACTTATTCGAACTCAATCGTCCCCGGCGGTTTCCCCGTGCAGTCATACACTACCCGATTGACCCCCTTCACCTCATTCACAATCCTGTTGGTAACTTTATGAAGCACCTCCCATGGAAGCTGAGCCGCCTCAGCGGTCATAAAGTCAGAGGTGTTTACTGCTCGAAGCGCCACCGCATAGTCATAAGTTCTGAAGTCCCCCATAACGCCTACAGAGCGCATATTAGTCAATGCTGCAAAATACTGTCCCAAATCTTTATCCAGCCCGGCTTTTGCAATTTCTTCCCGGTAAATGTAATCTGCCTCCTGGACAATTTTCACTTTTTCTTCCGTTACCTCGCCGATAATACGAATACCAAGGCCCGGTCCTGGGAAAGGCTGACGGAATACCAGATGTTCAGGGATGCCAAGCTCCAGGCCGGCCTTTCGGACTTCATCTTTAAACAACATACGGAGAGGCTCAATAATTTCCTTGAAATCCACCACATCCGGGAGACCTCCCACATTATGGTGGGACTTGATTACGGCAGATTTCCCAAGACCAGATTCAATAACATCCGGATAAATCGTTCCCTGTACCAGGAAATCCACTGCTCCGATTTTCTTTGCCTCCTCCTCAAATACGCGGATAAATTCTGCCCCGATAATCTTGCGTTTCTCTTCCGGTTCCGTGACTCCTTTTAATTTATCATAATATCTCTGCTGGGCATTAACGCGGATAAAATTCAGTTCATAGTCTCCGTTGGGACCGAATACTGCTTCCACCTCATCTCCTTCATTTTTTCGGAGAAGGCCATGGTCCACAAAGACGCAGGTCAATTGCTTTCCGACAGCTTTAGAGAGCAGAACCGCCGCAACGGAAGAATCCACTCCGCCGGACAACGCACAGAGCACTTTTCCATTTCCGATTTGTTTTTGCAGACTCTGAATGGTGGACTCCACAAAAGAATCCATCTTCCAGTCGCCCTTACATCCGCAGACTTTATAGACAAAATTTTCCAGCATTTTCATCCCTTCTTTGGTGTGCATTACCTCAGGATGAAACTGTGTTGCGTACAGGCTCCTCTCCGGGCAGGACATTGCCGCAATGGGACAGACAGATGTATGCGCGGTTGGGTGAAATCCATCCGGAACCTCTGCAATATAATCTGTGTGGCTCATCCAGCAGACGCTTTTGTCAGACACTCCTCCAAAAATGATATCCTTTGTGTCAACCTCCACCTCAGTATGGCCATACTCGCTGACAGGTGCTGTCTTCACCGTTCCACCAAGCAGATGGGCCATAAGCTGAGAACCATAGCAGATTCCTAAAATGGGAATCCCCAGCTCAAAAATTTCCTTGGAGCAGCTGGGAGATGTCTCTTCATACACGCTGTTTGGTCCTCCAGTAAAAATAATTCCTTTGGGATTCATCGCCTTAATTTCTTCCAGCCCCAATGTATACGGCTTCACCTCACAGTACACATTACACTCTCTCACACGCCGGGCAATCAATTGATTGTATTGTCCTCCGAAGTCAAGGACAATTACTGTCTCTCTACCCAAAATCTCTTCCTCCTGTACTCAATTCTTTCATGCTGTATGGAATTCTTATCCGAAGCACTTTCTCCCATTATAACGAAGGACTTTCCCCTTTACAAGAGAAAAACAAAAGTTTGTATCTTCTTTTTACAATCGGGTAGAGAAGATTCATTTTCCCTCTGCCCGCACACCTGCCAGCCTGCTGACATACTTCATTTTGGTGCCCGCGTGCATATAAAATCCAGATACGTGCTCATCTGGAAAAGCAAACACAATATCTGGATTTTAAAAATGATTCTTCCCTGCTAAAGCCGCAAACTTATCTCTCATTCCGCTTTCCGTTGCGGTACTGCACCGGCGTCATCCCGTATCTTTTTTTGAACAGCCGGTTAAAATGCTCCACATTCTGATATCCTACGCTTTCAGCAACATTTTCCACTGTCATGCTGGTATTTTTCAGCAGCGTGCGGGCCTTTTTCATCCGCACATTTTTTACAATATCGCCAAAAGTTTTCCCGGATTTCTCCCTGATATATTTTGATAAATACGGTTTGGATAAATGCATTTTCTCAGTCAGTTCATCCAATGTCACCGTCAGATAATGTTCATGAATGTAATTCATAATTTCATTCAGACGTTCGTCCCGGCACTGGTCTGACTGCTGTATCTGCTCCAGCTTATTTACCGCCACACAGAGAGCCTGAATGGAAGATTTTATGATATCTTCATCGACCCCCACGCCCCAATACAGCTGGTTGTTACAGGAAATTCCCACATAGGACACGGCCTTTGCGGAGGAACCTCTGGACAAAGAATGCTCTTCGTATACAGACAGTTCATAACTTACGTTAAAATACTGTTTCAATGCATTGCTGACTGCGTCCAGACGGCCGTTTCCATTTCCGGCAACACTGCGTTTCTGCCCGCCGTGCTCCAAAACAGCGGATGCTACAATTCCGTTTTTCTGTTTAAAGTGGCATTCGGAAATTTTGAAATGAGGCATGGCATTGACATAGTGCTCCTCAAAAACCTCATATACCAGTTCCGGGGACAGCTCCATATGTCTGTGGTCTGACACGCCTTTTACTGTATAGCCCACCTCTTCTTTCATTTTTTCTGGAATGGTAATGCCGTAATTCTGTTTCAGGATATATCCCACACCGCCTTTTCCAGACTGACTGTTAATGCGGATAACATCAGAATCATAGGTACGGCCCACATCTTTCGGGTCAATAGGCAGATAAGGCACGCTCCAGTGTCCCTCTGGATTATTTTCCCTGCAGGTCATGCCTTTTGCAATAGCGTCCTGGTGAGAACCGGAAAATGCTGTAAATACCAGCTCTCCGGCGTAAGGCTGCCTGGGAGAAACCTGCATGCGGGTGCACCGCTCATAAGTTTCCGCAATCTTCGACATATTGCTGAAATCCAATTGGGGGTCCACCCCATGAGAAAACATATTCATGGCCAAAGTCACAATATCCACATTTCCGGTGCGCTCTCCATTTCCAAAAAGAGTTCCCTCTATTCTATCGGCTCCCGCCAGAATGCCGAATTCTGCATCACAGATTCCCACGCCTCTGTCATTGTGAGGATGCAGAGAAAGCACCACATTTTCCCGATATTTCATGTGTTTGCTCATATATTCCACCTGCCCTGCAAAAATGTGCGGCATGGCATTTTCCACTGTTGTGGGAAGATTGATAATCGCTTTTTTCTCTGGTGTAGGCTGCCACACATCCAGCACTGCATTGCAGACTTCCAGGGCATAATCTATTTCTGTACCTGAAAAGCTCTCCGGGCTGTACTCAAAAGTAAAATTCCCTTCGGTCTCTTCTGCCAGTTTTTTCAAAAGTTCTGCTCCGCTGACTGCAATCTCCCTGATTTCTTCTTTTCCCTTTTTAAATACCTGTTCTCTCTGGGCTACGGAAGTGGAATTATAGAGATGCACCACTGCGTGAGGCGCGCCTTCCACCGCCTCAAAAGTTTTGCGGATAATGTGCTCCCTGGCCTGCGTCAGCACCTGCACGGTCACATCATCCGGAATCATATCCCGTTCAATCAACGCCCGCATAAAATTATATTCCGTCTCCGAAGCTGCCGGAAATCCCACTTCAATTTCCTTGAATCCCACATCTACCAAAAGCTGAAAAAATTCCAATTTTTCTTCTAAACTCATAGGCTCAATTAACGCCTGATTTCCATCCCGCAAATCCACACTGCACCAAACGGGAGTGACGACTTGAAAAATTCCGAACTCACTGGGAAACGTGAAAAATGAAAAATAGACACTGTAGGACCTGGAATATGGCAAGAAAACTGAAAATCATGGAAAATGAGAAGCATCCAGTTGACGACTTGAAAAATGACGAAATCACTGAAATACGTGAAAAATGAGAAGTGCACACTGTAAGACCC
>JAAWLS010000226.1 GCA_022798035.1 Lachnospiraceae bacterium
AACTTTATTCTACCTTTTTACCCCTTTTTCATTTCCTGTATTTCATATCCCCGTATTTTTATTGTGGCTTTTTGCTTTTTCAGTAGACCCTAAATATCGACACAATTATATCTTTTGTTCTGGATTTGTCTCTGTTATGCTTAAATAACTCACTTCCTAAATCAATCAATTTATAGTCAGGTCCATTTTCTAACATTTTTCCATTAAGACCTACCGCAAAAAAGCTTTCCGTACTTTCGGTAGATACTTTAAAAAATACGTCTTCTTCTCTACGGAAGATTACGGGATTTAGGATACGTTGCATTGTAGAATTAACCATAGGAGATGAATAATCATCAAGGAAAAGATAAAAACTTTTTCCGTCGCTGAATCCATGGTGCTGCTGAATTTGATGTAAAAATGCTCCTAAAAAATCATATTTAGCAAAAGGCCAATTGCCGGTTTGCTCATACTTATCCTCTAACTTGGATCTTTGCAATTCTTTGCTACAAATTTCGATAATATTATATATAACACCATAGGAAGGATCACCAACAAACCTATTGTCTGGAAGATACTGAGAGAAAAACTCTGATAACCATGTAAAGTCAATACTTCTATCTTTATTAGCACACTCCCTCAGCCATCCCAAAATCTCTATACACCATTTTACATTAAAAAAGTTAATAATTTGGCGTCTGGCTTCTTCTGATCTATTTTCTGGAAGCCATGGGAAAGCTTCTGCGAGTGTCCTTGCATTAAGATAAAATCCAATAAAACTATCTTCACCTAAAATATTCGCTGGTCCAAGCTTTGCTTTCAACTCAAAACTCAGACGTTTGAACATCATAGTTTTTCCGCACCCACGTAATCCGGTTAAGACACAAGTATTTTTATCAATCAAAGATTCTGTTGCCAAAAACTTTGGAACAAATAGCGCTTCCCATTCCCCATAATTGTCACCTATGAGTTCAGCGGCGAGGAAATCGCTTATATGTTTGGGATAATTTTCACTATTATTTTTAGTTTCAAGCAATTTGCGCAGTTCTTTTAGTAATTCAGAAGGATTTCTTGCATAAATACCAGCTAATGGGTCGCTTTCATGTAGATACTTTGGGAAGTCATTCTTTAATACGCGAAATTGATTTCGTGCATCCACATCTAAGCTATGAATATCAATCGTCTCTATACACTGTTGGATAATTCTACATAAGCCATCGTAGTCATCCATAGGAGGGGTTGAGTCAACTTGAGAAAATGTTCCATACCCAAAATCAGTGATCCATACTTTTTGTATGGTTCCATTGATATTTAGTGGATCGGGCTCTTCTATCAAAATATTACCAGCATGGAAATCTGCATGTTGTATTCTTAGCTGTTTACAAGCATGAAATACGGACAAAGATCGAATTACTACATCTACAACCATCTGCATTGAAAGATTTTTGTTGCCAATATAATCCTTAAGACTTTTCCCAGGGATATAATCCCACATAATGTAAAGATATTTGATACCATCAATATGAGTAACATCATGGGTGTGATAATGCACCACACCTTCTGTTCGACGAAGCTTGTTAACTTTGATAATTTCTTGTTCCCAATTGTTTTTCATACTAATCACATCGAAAGGAACAAATTTAACTGCACGCACATCATCTAATTCCTTTATATACTGCACCCAAGCCACCTTTTCCGATTCTTTCTTCTATCACATAACCATCAATATCTTTTCCAATAATGGGATCGTGTGTCATAGTCATTTCCTTTCCAACACAACAATAATTTCTCTCTTTATATTGTTATTTCCCTTGACCAGCTTTCGGCTTTCTGGTATAGGATCTTGAAATGCCTCAACGAAAAGATAGTATTCAGAAGATATTTCTTTAATAAACTCTGCTATACTTTTTCGTTTCCCAGCTACATTGATTTCGATGTCGCCTACAACGAGAATACATTTTGCTCTTGAATGTTGGAAAGATGCCCATTTTTTAACAGATAATTGCATTAATTGAACAAAATTATTGCATATAGGCGAAATTTTACTATCCAGAAGTTTCCAGTCTTCTGAACCAAGAAACCACAAGCGTAATCTATTATCCCTGGCATATGTTAATGATCGCATATATGGTGGACTTGTGATTATTGTACCCGATGGAATATTATCTAATCTCATAGTTGCAGTATTCTTATTATACATTACTCGGTTCTTCTCAAAATTCAATGTTGGAAAATTTTTGTATGTTCTCTCTATTTTGTTTGTAAGTTTCTCTATTACATTTTTATAAACATACATTTCGGGATACATTTCTTTTGGATATTTTTGTGTTCGAAGATACGGCGCCCCATGGCTTGCTGGATATGAGAGGAATGCAGGCCTTTGATGATGCAATATTCCCATTGAGAGAGTCTTTTTGAAATTCAGTAGTTTCAATTACAAGATTTCTATATTCCATAAACACTCAATCCTAGCAATACTATTTATATTGCCGACTTTATACCAGCAAAAAATCTATAGCTTTTATAATTTTAATCCCATCTTGTGTCTGCGTCAAGTCGCAATCCAGTGCAATCACCAACTTCTCATAATTATCCCGAATCTTCCGCAAGGGAGCAAGCTCCCGCTCACGGGTTTCCGGAGCGTTCATATTCTCTGTGACCTGAATATACTTCTTCTCATCTGCTTTTGCGACAATAAAGTCTACTTCCTGGTTGTCAATCTTCCCGATTGCTACATCGTACCCTTGCCGCAACAGTTCAAAATAGACGATATTTTCCAAGATATGGCCACTATCTCCATCTCGATAACCCAACAGATAGTTCCGTAGGCCTATATCCACGATATAATACTTGCCCAGCGTCCGCAGATACTCCCGACCCTTAATGTCAAACCGCTTGATCTCGTAGAAGATATATGTCTCCAACAGTGCCTCGATATAACTCTGAATGGTATGCACCGCAGGTTTCCTGCGGCCTTTTTCTTCTAACAGCCCCTCGTTGACCAGTGTGTTGCCAATGGAGGTCGCAGACACATTGTTACCGATGTTATCCGCCAAGAACATGATGATTTTCCGCAGCAGGATTGGGTCAGTAATGGTACGGCGACCTTTTCGCTTTTCCCGCTCCAGAATGTCATTGACAACAGCGGCGGAGTACACACCGTCCAGCGCCGCTGTTACGCGGTCAGTCTCCAGTCCTACATCTGCCAGCATGGGCATCCCACCGAACCGGGCATATTCATTGAACAATTCCCGCTCACCGTAAATATCGCCGTCTTGATCAGTGATCCGGCGCTTCAGCATTCCAGTAGGCGATTCCTTTTCTGTAACTGTGTATCCGTGAAAATCCAAAAATTCTTTATAAGAAAGGGGGAGCATCTTGATTTCAACATATCGACCTGACAGATAGGTAGATAACTCCGAAGAAAGGAGGTAAGCATTGGAGCCAGTAATATAAATATCGCAATCAAAATCTACACGGAAAGAGTTGACTGCATTTTCCCACCCAGAAATCCGTTGCACTTCGTCAAAGAACAAATACATTCGTTTGTCCGGCAGAATATGGGCTTTCACATATTCATAAAAGCCTCTGACATCCATGTCCGGAAAACGCATGGACTCAAAATTCATTTCCAAGATTTGTTCCTGAGTAATGCCGTTTTCGCGCAGATGCTGGGCCATCAATTTCATGAGACTGGACTTACCGCAGCGCCGAATCCCGGTGATGACCTTTATCATCTCAGTGTCCTGAAACGCGATCATCCGCTTTAGGTAGAGATCGCGCTTTTTTAATGCAACTTTTTGCACTGTTTTCACCACCTTTTGATTTATCATATCACAATCTTTCCCGGAAATCAAGTTTGTTACATCAAAATTAAAAAATAGCTATTTTTTTGATTTTGTTACTTTGTTGAAATGAGTCGATATTTCCTCGGGTACGAGAAGTACATGGGCAACAGAAAATCTGAAACACCTGATTAGGGCTTGTTTGAAAAATAAATATTGCACAAATTGAAGATAAGTGCAAAAATAGGAACATGAAACGATATGAATTGAGAAAAGAACAATGGGAGC
>JAAWLS010000227.1 GCA_022798035.1 Lachnospiraceae bacterium
TGTTCTCTCCCGGCATCCCATAGCAGCTATGATGGCTCCGCAGGAAATATGCAGCATCCCATGTTTCCTGCCGCAGGCATAAATCTCTTTGTCGGCAGTCATCTCAATAACCATTGTCTCCAAAAACACTTCAATGTCTGCTTCTTTCACCTGGTCAATAAAACGCTGTGCATATTCTGTGCCAGCCAATCTCTCTCCAAAACGGTGAAGTCCGAAGCCGTCATGAATACACTGCTGCAGAATGCCTCCCAGTTTTTTGTCTCTCTCGATAATAATGACCTTTTCCACGCCCTGCCGTTTGGCCTCCAAAGCGGCAGCCATTCCGGCCGGCCCTGCGCCGATGACAGCCAAATCCACTTTCATCTTTTCCATACAATCACCGTCCTTTCTCTGCTTCTTTTCTGTTCTTTTCCAGAAGAATCGGCGAGTCTTCTCCACGCAGATGAATTTGTGTCCACTCTGTTCCAAATTCCCTGGCCAAGAGTTCAATCACTTTTATCTGGCAGAAGCCTCCCTGGCATCTTCCCATTCCAGCTCTGGTACGGTGTTTTATGGCGTCAACAGACCGCGGCGGAACCGGACTTCTCATGGCATCTAATATCTCCCCCTCTGAAATCTGCTCACATCGGCAGATAATATTTCCATAGCGGGAATCTTTTTGAATCAATGCATCCTGCTCTTCATGGCTCAGCTGGTTGAAGCGGACACACGCCTTGCGCTCTGCAACAAAGTCTGCCTTCGGTATCAGATTCTTCCCTTTCTTTCTGTAATCGTCTGTCACAATTCTCACTACCCGTTTGGCAATTGCCGGAGCAGATGCCAGTCCCGGTGACTGAATGGCTGCAACATGGACAAAACCGTCTGTGAGCTCTGACATTTCCACAATAAAGTCTTCCTTAAAATCTGCCGGACGCACCCCTGCAAAAATGCGAATCGCATCAGCGTTGGTGACATTGGGGTCTTGATTGCAGGTCATGGTATAATCTAAGTCTTTCTTTGTTGTGCTGTTGTCCTCTTTGTCTGGGACTTCCGCCGCAGAGGGTCCCAGCAGCAAATTCATATGAGGGGTCGGGTGCATTCCGCCGCCTTTTGACTCTACATTTTTTCCTTTATGATACTCTGGAGTAAGCTGTGATACCAGCCTTGGATAAGATGGCTTTTTTGCCTTGTCCATAATTACAATGGTTCCTTTTCTGCCATGGATGGTATAAAACTGGTCTCCCGCCATCTTGGCAATGTCATCTGCATAGACACCTGCTGCATTGATTACATAAGGCGCTTTGATAATTCCCTGATTTGTGACTACTCCTCTCGTCTCTCCATTCTCTGTGAGAACATCTCCCACTTCACATCCAAAGAGAAACTCAACACCGTTTACCGCTGCGTTTTCCGCCAGGGCAACACAGGTCTCGTAAGGCTCTATCTGACGCTGGGTAGGCAGCCAAAGGGCTGCATAGATTGGAACATTCGTCTTAGCCAGTCCCGGTTCCAGTTCCCTGGTTTCTTCCGGGGTTAATATTTTTGCCCCTTCCACATCGTTTCTCAGAGCTGTCTCATACCGCTTTTTCAGCTCCGGCATCTGGCCTTCTTCCTGAATAATCTGAAGAGCCCCGCAGTCCAAAACATTTAAGTCCAGTTCCTTTTCCCATCTCCGGTAGCCTCGGTTGCCTTCCACATTCAACCTTGCTTTCAGCGTTCCCGATTTGCATTCCTGTCCATGGTGAATACATCCATTATTTGCTCTGGAAGCTCCGGAAGCCACATCATTTCCTCGTTCCACAACCACAATGTTCAAAGGATATCTGGACAGTTCCCTGGCAATACCGCAGCCACTGATGCCAGCCCCTACAATCACCACATCTGCTTCCCGGATTACTCCGATTCTCTCTCCGGCTTCCCGGAAGGGTCCATAATCTCTTTCCGGAATTACGACTCCTTTTGCAGTCATTTCACTGACTACATTACGCACACCTTCCACTGCTGCCGCTTTGTGTCCAATCTGAATCAACGTGTTCCAGTCAGAGCATTCTCCAGACAGCGTTACAATGTTTCTTTCATCCACTCTCGGCGAAATGTTTTCATCCGGAAAATTTTCAGAAAGCATCTGCTTTACCTTTTCCAAAACCATATTATCCTCTCCTTTCTTAATGTTCATTCTATAGTACGGAATAAATTACTTTGTGTTTAAAAAAGAAACTTGCC
The DNA here is from genome assembly GCA_022798035.1 of Lachnospiraceae bacterium. Taxonomy (GTDB): domain Bacteria; phylum Bacillota; class Clostridia; order Lachnospirales; family Lachnospiraceae; genus Petralouisia. The sequence continues at coordinate 2,203 of JAAWLS010000227.1, forward strand.
GTCGGATATACATCCATGCAAGGAAACTTATTAAAATCTTTTGACTCCAACATTCTCTATTTCAGAATTTTTTATTCCAATATTTTTTATTCCTGAATTTTCCTGAATTCCTAATGTACTTTATTCCGTACTTTATTCGGTACACTTATCATATCACCTCTCAAAACTTTTGTCAATACATTTGACAGTTCTCATCCCGGATGTTATGATATTCTAAAAGTACGGAATAAAATACTTATTAAAATTTAAGGTGCCAAAGGTACTTTTGATACTTTAATTTTATAGGAATTTGTGAAACTCAATATTGTTCAAAATTTCATGTACAATTCAAAAAATTGGACTTAAATATTTTCTCATGCAAAAGCTAAGAAATACATTTAGCACCATGGAGGCGCACTCAAGAGCATCCCTTGATGCCATGCGGCAAAAATAGAAAAAACTCAAAGAACCATAGAAGCCTTTGCTGAATATGGTTCTTCGCGGTCATAGGTTCGACGGAGTGTTTGGTGCGTCTCGTATTTCGTGCTTTTGCATGAAGGAAATATTTGGAGAAAATTGTACATGAAATTATGATAACTTAGTAGTTTCGTAATCGCCTAATATTGTTTATAGGGAAAGGAGATGCTTTTTTGAAGCAAATTTTCGTATGTTTTAAAATGGTAACTGACTATGAACAGATTCTCCCCGGTGATTGGGACATGTATGTTCCAGACAAAGACGGCTTTGAATATGTGCGGCAAATCATAAATTGTTTCGATGAATCTGCTCTGGAACTGGCTCTTCGCATCAAAGAAGATTACACCAAATCAGGTCAGGAAACATGTCTCACAGCTCTGACTGTCACGGAAGATTCTGACTCTTCTTTTTTCAAGACCCTGTCTGCCGCAGGATTTGACAGGGTTATAAGAATTGCGCCGTCTTTTAAAGGGAGTTTCTCTCCGATGGCTCTGGCTGATGATATTCTGGCTTTTCTCCGCCAGGAGCCTGAGCCTTACGACGCACTTTTGTTCGGACAGCAGGCGGCTCCTTTCAACAATGGACAAATTCCTTATTTCATCGCCCAAAGTCTGGGTATTCCAGCGGTTTCCAACGTGATATCATTAAAGGCAGAAGAGCACTCTCTCACAGCCGTCTCACAGAAAACAGACCGGATGCTGACCTACAGTCTTCGCACGCCTGCGCTTTACTTAATTGGAAACTGCAAGGGTACTTATCTGCGGATGCCCACACTCAGAGAACGGATGTCCGTGTCGAAAAAAGAATTTCCCTGTTACCAGTTTCCTGCCTCAGAACACCCTGACCATTTTCCCAGGCAGCTGCTTCGAAATAAGTCTGAGCGCAGACCTGCCCTCTGTAAGAATTTAACCCCGAAAGAGGCTGCCCAAAAGATTCTGGAAGTTATCGAAAAGGAGGATTTATGCGGACAAAAACAACATTAAAAATAGCTCTGGCAGATTTCGGAAACAGTCCTCATCTGCCCGCTCTCTGGTCTGAAGCCAAGACACTCGCTTCAGTAGACGATAATATTTTATTTTTTCAATTCACCGGTGGGCAGGACACCCTTCCCTTTTTCTATATGGAATCTCTTTTGGCTCTGTTTACACAAGAACAGCCGGACATTCTGCTGTTTCCCCATACAGATTATGGATGTGAACTTGCCTCTCGTCTGGCTTACAGCAGACAGATTCCCACTCTCACCAATGTCAGGCAGATAGAAACAGGCAATGGACAGATTCGGCTGCACAAACACATCTGCAATATGAATATGACCGGCGTATTCTCTTTTCAGGAAACCCCTCTCTGCCCTGCGGCTGTTTTTTACGG
>JAAWLS010000228.1 GCA_022798035.1 Lachnospiraceae bacterium
GTGGCGGAGGCCGGGGCGGACGCGGTGTATGCGGCTGGAAATAAATTTGGTGCAAGAGCCTATGCGGATAATTTTACGGAGGAGGAGCTGCTGGAAGCGCTGGATTATCTTCATCTGAGGGGAAAGCGCCTTTACCTTACGGTAAACACTATGTTGAAAGAGCCGGAACTTGAGACTTTGCCGGAATATCTGTTCCCACTCTATCAAGCAGGGCTGGATGCTGTGATTGTCCAGGATTTAGGCGTGCTGCGCCTGGTCCGCGAAAATTTTCCAGGGCTTCCCATTCATGCCAGCACCCAGATGACGATTACTGGAAGCTATGGGGCAAAATTGCTGTTGGAAGCAGGCTGCAGCCGGATTGTCATGGCCCGGGAGCTGTCTTTCAAAGAGATAGCCCATATTTATGAGGAGACTGGGGCAGAGATTGAAAGTTTTGTTCACGGAGCTCTCTGCTATTCCTATTCCGGACAATGTCTTTTAAGCAGCATGATTGGAGGAAGAAGCGGAAACAGAGGACGCTGTGCCCAGCCCTGCCGTCTGCCTTATCAGGTTACGGAATGGAAAGAACATACTAGGGAGAATCTTCTCAAAGGAAAGAAAGAGAATTATCCTTTAAGTTTAAAGGATTTGTGCACCATTGATTTACTGCCGGAGCTGATTCAAAGCGGCGTTCATTCTTTTAAGATTGAAGGAAGGATGAAGCAGGCGCCTTATGCAGCCGGAGTAACCAGAATTTATCGGAAATATTTGGAACTGTGTGAGAATGAACCGGAGAAATATTATCAGGTAGAAGAGAAAGACAGGCAGAAACTGCTGAGTCTTGGCAGCCGTTGCGGTTTTACCGATGGGTATTACAAACAGAAGAATGGGAAAAATATGATTACCTTTACAAAACCTTCTCACGAAAAGGAGCGGATGCCTGAACTGGAGGAATCACTTCATCTTAATAATAAAGAAAAAGTAAAAGGAATCTTAAGACTTTGGCAAGGAAATTCTGCCAGACTTTTGCTAGAATATAGAGATATACAGGTGGAATCAGAGGGAGAAATGGTGCAGCCTGCCAGAAAGCAGCCTCTGTCGCGGGAAAGCATTTTGAATCAGATGCAAAAGACAGGGAATACAATGTTTGTATTTGAAAAACTGGAGTTGGAAATGGATGAAGATATTTTCCTTTCCGTGAAGGGCTTAAACCAACTTCGCAGAGATGGATTGGAACGTTTAAAAGCAGAGATTTTAAAAAAATTCCGCAGAGACGAAGAGAGAATAATTCTGGAAAAGGGAAGAGACAATCTGCAGTCCCCCAAAAAAGCAAAGGGACAGAAAAACGGCGGCGGTGAGCCCAGGCTGTGTGTGCTTACAGAGACCAGGGAGCAGTTTCAAATGGCTTTGAATCAACGGCTGGCAGACAGAATTTATCTGGAAGAATCAGCCTGTTTGCCAAAAGATTCCGGAAAGGGCAAAGCGTCTTTTGAGGATTGTGCATCCCAGGCTCACAAAATGAAAAAAGAGTGTTATCTGGCTCTTCCCTATGTTTTCCGCATGGAGACAGCCAGGTGGTTTGCCCTCCATTGGCAGGAAATTGAGTCATCCGGCATGGACGGTTATTTGATTCGTAATTATGAGGAACTTCAATTTCTGAGAGAGCAGGGCGTGAGTGCTGAGCGCATACAGGGAGATTATAATCTCTACGCGTACACGGAAGAAGGGCGGCGCATGTTTGAGGAATTGTCACTGGAGCACACGACCCTTCCGGTGGAATTGAATATTCGGGAGATGAAAAATCTGGACTGCAGAGCCGGTGAAATGATTGTCTATGGATATCAGCCTCTGATGCTCAGCAGCCAGTGTGTACATAAAAATACGGTGCAGTGTGATGGGAAAGAGAAAATCCATGGGCTGAGAGACCGCCTGGGCAATCTGTTTCCGGTAAAAAATTGCTGCAGGAGTTGTTATAATGTAATTTACAATATCAAGCCTCTCTCTCTGTTTCATCATCTGGAGGAAATTCGTTCTTTGAATCCTCAGGGAATGAGGCTTTCCTTCACAGTGGAGAGCCCAAAGGAGATGGAGCAGGTGTTTGCATGCTTTCATGAGGCAGTTCATTTTGGTACAGTCACACAGGAAACATACGATTATACCAATGGTCATTTTAAACGAGGAGTCGAATAGGTTATGGTACATTTAATTACGGAATTATCCAAATACACGATGATTATCCTGTTTGCCCTGTATACCTGGCAGTGTTTTTCTGCGCTGAAACGGAATGTGAATGCAGAGGAACAGACCTGGAAGTTCAGAAAACAGGTGATTTATATGTATTTATTCCATCTGAATGCTTATGGAGTTCTCTTTCTGTCCACTAAGAATCTGGAATTGCTGAAGTTCTATTTGGAGCAGGTGGCATTTTTCACAGTGGTGCAGATTTGTTACAGCACATTTTACAAGCGTGTGTCAAAACTTGTGGTAAACAATATGTGCATGCTGATGTGTATTGGATTTGTGATGCTGACCCGGTTGTCCTACAAACATGCCTGGAAACAGTTTATGATTGCCATTGTCTCTATGGCAGTCACTATGCTGATTCCCTACTTTATCAGCCGCTGGAAATTTGTGAAAAGCCTTACATGGATGTATGCATTGGCCGGTATTACCATGCTGGGGGTGGTTGCAGTGCTGGGTGCTGTATCCCACGGGGCGAAACTCTCTTTTTCTGTGGCAGGGATTACCGTTCAGCCATCGGAATTTATAAAAATTATCTTTGTGTTTTTTGTGGCCTCTATGTTCTATGAATCCACGGAATTTGCACAGGTGGTGAAAGCAACCATAGTAGCAGCCCTTCACGTTGTTATTCTGGTGGTTTCCAGAGACTTGGGAACGGGATTTATTTTCTTTATTGCCTATATGGTAATGCTGTATGTGGCTACCCAAAAACTCTATTATTTTGCAGGAGGAATGGCATGCGGGGCTTTGGCTTCCGTGGCCGCTTATTTTCTGTTCAATCATGTAAGAGTGCGTGTTGTGGCCTGGCAGGACCCTCTGGCAGTGTTTGAGAGAGAGGGAAATCAGGTGTCTAATTCACTGTTTGCCATCGGAACAGGCGGATGGTTCGGCATGGGATTGAACCAGGGTATGCCCTATAAGATACCAGAGGTAAAACAGGATTTTATTTTTTCAGCAGTCTCAGAAGAATTGGGCGGTATTTTTGCAGTGTGTCTGATTTTAGTCTGTGTGAGCTGCTTTTTGATGTTTTTAAATATTGCCATGCAGATGAAAGATTTTTTTTATAAGCTGGTGGCCCTTGGACTTGGAACTATCTATGGATTTCAGATTTTCCTCTCTATCGGAGGGGATATCAAATTTATTCCTTCCACGGGAGTTACCCTTCCTCTCGTCAGCTATGGCGGAAGTTCCCTGCTGAGTACTCTGATTATTTTTGCCATTATTCAGGGACTCTATCTCATGCGGGAGCGGGGCGAGGAAGAACCAACATCCAGGAGTAAGAAAACACAGGATAAGACTTCTCAGGAGAAAAAAGTGAAACGGAAACGCATCGGCAAAAAAGGAGGAATTTCATCTCATGAAGAAACAATCCACGGAACGAAAATCCAGGACTTCGACTAATACAAATAAAGCAAAAAACAGAGAGTTTGCCATTATCACGTATCTGTTTGTGGGCATGTTTATTTTGATGATGGGATATTTTGCCTATTTTCAGACTTTTAAAAGCGAGGACTTCATCAACAGTCCCTACAATACAAGGCAGAATACCTTTACAGAACATGTGGTGCGGGGAGCAATTCTCTCTGCGGACGGCAAAATTCTGGCACAGACCGTAGTGGGTGAGGACGGCAGCGAGACAAGGCATTACCCTTACGGAAATATGTTTGCCCATGCGGTGGGATATGACAGCAATGGAAAATCCGGGATTGAATCTTTTGGAAATTTCAGCCTTCTGCGCTCCCATGCTTTCTTTCTGGAACAGGTACTGCATGGCATTCAGAACCAGAAAAACCAGGG
>JAAWLS010000229.1 GCA_022798035.1 Lachnospiraceae bacterium
ATACGAACAGAACCTGTCTACTTTGACGAATAAGGCCTTATAGCATCCAAAATATGTTCAAAACTGCGCCAGTTTTTATTCGTATTCCGCCAGTTTTGTGACCAGATCCGGATTGTCATTTGAGAAAGTGGTCATAAGAGGGGCCTTGACAGCGGGAGTCCACACAATTGTTGTGTTTTCTTTCATGGCATTGTAATCCGCGTTATATTTGTCAATGTGCTCCTGCGTGAGCGCATAGGCGATGATAGGGGAGGTTCCGTCTTTCGCATGCGCAAATTCGAGGTAGCCGCTGGTTACTTTGGCATAATTTTGGGCCTGTTCCTCTGTCCGGTCAATCTGTCGGGTTTTCAGGTCATAGGAGTTATAATATTCTTCTGTACCGACGCCGAGAAGCTGGAAGCCCTCGTCGGACATGGCGTAATCAATGAGACTCAGACACTGATCTACATCTGCATCCGCAGAAATCATCCACATGCCCCAAATAGAGGGACTGACATAGCAGACACTTTCTCCTCCGGGTTGTTTCAGCGGTCCGATATAGGTATATTTTTCGCAGGCATCAGGATCCGTGGGGAGACAGCCCATAACGCCATTTTGATGATTCAGAATGATACCGGCTTTTCCTGCAATCAACTTTTCCTGAGGTGTTCCCCGCTCATTGGTGATAAATTCCGGATCTATGACTCCATCCGCATACAGTTCTCTGATGTAGGTCAGGTAAGGAATGTATCCGCTCCGTTTCTGCATAATTTTGTAATTTCCGTCGGTATCCCGCACATCGGCAAGTCCAAAAGCTGCCTGAAAGGCTGTCAGGGACAGGCCCTTTTCAAAGGAAAAGGCATAAGTGTCATCTTTTCCGTTGCCGTCCGGGTCATTGTAAGTGAACGCATGGCAGACCTCCTTAAATTCCTCCAATGTAGTGGGCATATTGAGACTTAAATTTTCAAGCCATACATGATTGATGATGATTCCCCAGTAATTATCATAATTGGTTTTGGGAATGGCATGGAGTTTTCCGGTATTGGTAGAGCGGACTGCTTCCAAGCATTCTTCTGATACGGTTGCCAGAATGTTGGGGTAATTGGGGAGTTTGTCGTCAAGCTCTGCAAGAAGACCGTCCTTAGCCCAGGATTCATAATAGCTGTCGGCAGCATGCCAGTTATAGATGATATCCGGCAATGTCTCAGAGGCCATGGTAATCTGCAGCTTTTCATCATAATTGTTGATGGGAGGAGCATTGTACTCGATTACCACTCCTGTCTTTTCTCCGAGGCGCTTTAAAATAGGATTGTCTTCAATTACCACCTCCGGATTCACTCGGTTAAATATGGTGATAACCGGTGTGTCTTTTTCGTCATTTCCGCCTGCCTTTCCGCACCCGGCAAGGGCCGGAATCAGGAGACTGCACATGCAGACTGCGGCGGTGATGACTTTGTACCTTTTTGGGAATTTTTTCATATGATTTTCACTCTCTTTCTGCGCAATGGCGTTTGGTGCCTTTATTATCTCCACGGCCAAACTGATTGTAAATACAAATAATGATATGGGGTAACACGGACATTATAGGGGAAACATGGTTGTTATTCCGGTGCATTCCTGTTACCGGAATAAGTGTCTCTGTACTGTCCCGGAGTGATACCCTCTCTGCTTTTAAATATTTTGATAAAGTAGTGAGAATAACTGAACCCTGTTTGATGGGCAATTTCTTCTATACTGAGCTTTGTGGAAAGCAGTAAATCTTTTGCAACAGCAATTTTTCTCTGATTGATGTATTCATTAAAGCTTTGCCCGGTTTCTTCCTTAATCAATTTGGCCAGATAATTTCTGTTCAGATTAAATTGATAGGAAATCTGATTCAGATTAAAGCTTTCATCTACAAAATGCGCGTCAATATATTCCAGGATGGACTGATTGAGCAGGCTTTCGTTTTTCTCATTCTTTTTTACAATTTTGTCAGACAGATAACAGATAAATTCCTCCACGAAATCCCGCACTTCATTTCTTGTCGGCTTTTCGGGTAGTGTGGCCAGAGAAACGGTATTGACGGATAGGGGAAGAGATGATATTCGCCTGAGTATTTCATTCTGCATCTGGAAAATTGCATTTGCAATCTGATTATCTAAAAAAATGGCTTCATTATCCAGAAGATAAGTAATGAACTTTTCCGTGTACAGTGCACAACCCTCCTGATTGCCTACCAGCAGATTATTAATCAGCTGTTTTTCCAGTTCTGTGGGATAGGAGAGTGTCAGGCGCTTACCGGCTAATTCTTTATAGTGAAGAATGCGATTCTTCATGTATAGTTTATAGTTCTGGATTTCTTCACATTCCTTGTATGCCAGAGGAAGCTGGCTTACATTTGTTTTTTGAAGACTGAGGGCCAGATAAGCTTCCCCGGGATACAGGCAGTCCATGTCTGTCAGAAGCTGACGTAAAAACGCATTTTCCGTGTCAGTTGTCCAAATCTTCTGATCGTAATTGCAGATTAGAGCAATCCGGTTGCCTGCCATGGACATGGGAAATATTTTTAGGCTGTATCTGTCTTTTAAGGCTTCGATGACAGAGAGGGAGGACCGGGAGAAATCTTCCAGATTGTGCAGGCTGTCCATGACTATGATCTGCAGACAGGGACAGGGAAAAATCTCCTTGAAAGAGCCCATTTTTTCCAGGGTATCCGGATTTGAAAAAGAATCCGTCAATAACTCTTTTAAATGCTTTTCATTCAGTTCCAGAACAGCTTCGTGAAAGGGGCGCATCAGAAAGTTTAGCAGAATATATGCGATGACAATGATGACAGACGCCGCAAGCAGGATACCCCAGAGAATCGCATAGGTGTTAAAGATATCCGGGATTTTGACCTCATAGGGCATCTGCATGTAAAAATACCAGTTCAGCTCTTCCGACCAGGTCTTTGCCCACATCATTCCCTTACGGCCCAGAATCAGGTCGAGAGGCGATGGTTCTGTCAGCTTTTCTTCCAGTTCAGCCAGCTTTTCTCCGAGGACAGAACGGTCCTGGGCGGCCAGTACAATACCGTCTTTGCTGCATAGATATAATTCCATGCCGTTGCTTTGCTTGTCCCCCAGAATATCTGCATACAGTTTGTCCAGGTCGATCTGAATACAGAGAGAAAATCCTGTCTGGGCGGCATAATGCAGTAAGGGAACAACCAGAGTATAGCACAATACCGTTTCTTCTCCGTGAGAAAAGCGAACCAGATGCGGCGGTACGGAAGTGATATAGCGGGAGGATGCAGTATCATGAATTGCAGGGTCCAAAAAGTCCTCTGACAGGTAACTGCAGCCTTTATCAGCGTCCAAAAAGCGATCTTCTTTCTGAGAATACAGGTAGACCGCCGTAATATAGGGACTGCCCAGCTTAATGTTGCGCAGACGACTGTACACTTCCTGGGCGCTCACACTGTTTTGATAGCGCTCCTGGGCAAGGAGCGTCAGTTCATTGTCATATATAACGGTAGTGTTTATCTGTTCCCATATCTGCATGATTGCAAATTCAAAGGAGTCTGTGGCCTGTACCGCAATACTTTCGCCGGCTGTCTGCAGTTGTTGGTATGATACAGATTTCATGATTGACAGAACCAGAATGAAACCGATTATAACCAGGACCGATATCAATACGAACAGAATGATAGCAAAATCCTTTTTCACTTTCTTGACATTCATATTCAAATACCTCCTGCTGTTCGTATGCAAAGAGCAAGCAATCTAAGACATTAAGCTATCAATATTATTACAAAACTTTGATTTGAATGGCAATAACATTTTTATTTCAGCATAACACAAATTGACAATTTCCACGGCATGCTACACAAAAGCATTATTTCTATTTACTGCAAGTGTTTCTGCTTCCTATAATGCAAAGTAAGCTGATGTGCTGTCTAACACAATATCAAGCAGAAAGGAAACAATGGTATGGAGACAAAAAGCAGATTTAAGAGTGGGTGTGAATATCTAAAGAAGAAAAAAAATTTAT
>JAAWLS010000230.1 GCA_022798035.1 Lachnospiraceae bacterium
GCAATTTTAATGAGCTGATTATCCGGGGAGCCGACAGCATGCATCCGGATTACAAGGAGGCTTTTTTTGACAATTTTAACCGGGACAGTTTGCTGGAACTGTATGAAAAGGGAGAAAAATCCAGATACATGGAACACAGGCAGATGGGAGACGATGGAATTTACCATTGGACAGATACCCATGTTATCCGCATTGAGAATCCCTATAATCAGGATGTGCTGCAGATTTCTTTGAGCCGCAACATTGACGAACGCAAACAGATGGAAGAGCAGGTGAAGCAGGTTCTCTGCCAGCGGGAAGAAGTGAGCAAACGATTTGCCATCAGCATTCGGAGTATTTATGATGATATCTACGAAGTGGATTTAATACGGGAAGACGTCTATAATTTCCGGTATGAGGACACAGGTCTTGCGAAGGTCTTGATGGAACAGAGCTACACTGCGCTGACGCAGGAAATGGCGGAACAAGTCTGTGAAGTGCACAGAGAGCGGTATCTGGAAAGAGTGTCGATTGACACATTGAAGAGGCAGCTGCAGGAAAAAAAGGGGCAGGTGTATTTTGAGTATCAGCGGAAGATGCCGGATGGGGAGTGCCACTGGTATTCCAGCTTGATTCAGTTGATTTCTGAGGAGAAGTCTGATTTGCGCGTGATGATATTTGAGCGCAATATTGACGGTGTAAAACGTAAGGATGAGAAGAAAAAACAGGAGCTGCAGGAAGCTCTTGAGAATGCAAAGAGGGCAGACCGGGCGAAGTCTGAATTTATTTCCAGAATGTCCCACGATATCCGAACGCCTATCAATGCGATTGTGGGAATGGCAAACATTGCCTCCTCCCATTTGGAGAAACCCAAAAAGGTATCGGACTGCCTCAGCAAGATAGATATTTCCACAAGGTTCCTGGTGTCCATGATAAATGACATTTTAGATATGTCTAAAATTGAGAGCGGAAATCTTGTGATGGAAGAAAGAGAATTCTGGCTTCAAAATGTGATTCAGGGAATTTCTGCAATGGTGATGCAGCAGGTTGAACAGAAGAGACAGACGCTGCATATTTCTGTGGACGACAGTACCGCAGAGACTTATATCGGAGATGAGCTGCGCCTCAGCCAGATTATATTGAATTTGTTAAACAACGCTGTTCAGTATACAGGCGAGGAGGGCAGGATTGCTTTGGTGGTAACTCAGACTGAGCCTGAAAATGACAGAACAATGCTGCAGATACAGGTAAAGGACAACGGCATTGGAATGAGTGAAGAGTTCCAGAAGGTGCTGTTTGAACCTTTTGAGCAGGAGAAATCCACGGAAGGCCGCGTGTTTGAAGGCAGCGGCCTCGGACTTTCCATCACAAGGAATCTAGTGCATCTGATGGGCGGAACGATTCGTTTTAAGAGCCAGAAGGAAAAAGGAAGTACTTTTTTTATAGAACTTCCGTTGAAACTTCCCAAGGAGAACGCTCCCCGGGAAAATGCAGAAAACAATTCTGGGAAGATGCAGGAATTTCAGGGAGAGCATGTGCTGGTTGTGGAGGACAATGACATCAACTTAGAGATTGTACAGACCATATTAGAGGGCTGGAATCTGACGGTGGATTCAGCGGAGAATGGACTGGTGGCAGTGGAGAAATTTAAAAATTCAGAGCCAGGATGGTATCGTCTGATTCTGATGGATATCCGTATGCCGATTATGGACGGGATTACCGCCACCAAAGAAATCCGTGCGCTGGAGCGGACAGACGCGGCCTCTGTGCCCATTATGGCGCTTACGGCCAATAAGCTGCAGGGGGACAGCAATTATACGAAAAGCATTGGACTGGATGAATATCTGACAAAACCGATTGAGATAAAACTGCTGTACCGAAAAATAAAAGAATTTATTCCCACGGGCAGTGAGAAAAGCACGTGTGTTTGACGTACATGGGCGCCCAGATGAAGACGCCGGCAGGCTGACGGTGCCCGGCGCGGGCAGAGGAAGAAATCTTCTCCGCCGATGATAAAAAGATAATAAAAAATAGAAAATTCAGGAGGAAAAGAGAACATGATAAAATTGCATGACGGAGGCGTATACCTGGTAAACGGTACGTCTTTGATTGATAACGATGGGCAGGCCGCTGCGGCGATTCAGGCAGAGACAGGAAGCGCTGTGAGCCAGAAAGAGGCGGCAGAGCATACCATTGCCTATGGTATTTTAAAAAATCACAATACATCCGGCAGTATGGAGAAATTGAAGATTAAATTTGACAAGCTGACTTCCCACGACATTACTTTTGTGGGAATTATTCAGACGGCCAGAGCTTCCGGACTGGAGAAATTCCCAGTTCCCTATGTGCTTACCAACTGCCATAATTCCCTGTGCGCAGTGGGAGGAACCATCAATGAAGATGACCACATGTTTGGACTGACCTGTGCGAAAAAGTACGGCGGAGTTTACGTGCCGCCTCATCAGGCTGTCATTCACCAGTTTGCAAGAGAAATGCTTGCAGGAGGCGGTAAAATGATTCTGGGTTCTGATTCCCACACCCGCTATGGCGCTCTTGGAACCATGGCAATGGGCGAGGGAGGTCCGGAGTTGGTAAAACAATTGCTGAACAAGACTTACGACATCAATATGCCGGGAGTGGTAGGCGTCTACCTGACTGGAAAGCCGGAGCAGGGCGTAGGGCCTCAGGACGTGGCTCTTGCCATTATTGGCGCAGTTTTTGCCAATGGGTATGTGAATAATAAAGTGATGGAGTTTGTGGGACCCGGCGTGTCTGCTTTGAGTGCAGATTTCAGAATCGGAATCGACGTTATGACTACTGAGACTACCTGTCTTTCTTCCATCTGGAGAACTGACGACACCATCCGGGAGTTTTATGAGATTCACGGAAGAACAGAGGAATATCAGGAATTGAATCCGGGACAGGTGGCTTATTATGACGGAATGATTGAGGTGGATTTGAGTAAGGTGAAACCTATGATTGCCATGCCGTTCCACCCAAGTAACACCTATACCATTGAAGAATTAAACCGTAATTTGATGGATATTTTGGATGACTGTGAGAAAAAAGCCCAGGTGAGCCTGGACGGAGCAGTGGATTTCACCCTGAAAGATAAAGTGCGAGACGGAAAACTCTACGTGGACCAGGGAATTATTGCGGGATGCGCAGGAGGAGGATTTGAAAATATCTGCGATGCGGCCGATATTTTGAAAAATGCCAGCATTGGCTCAGATGAATTTACTTTAAGCGTATATCCGGCCAGCATGCCGATTTATATGGAGCTGGTGAAAAACGGGGCGGCCGCTTCTCTGATGGGAGCAGGGGCCGTACTGAAAACGGCATTCTGCGGACCGTGTTTCGGAGCAGGCGATACCCCCAGCAACAATGGATTTTCCATCCGTCATTCCACCAGAAATTTCCCCAACCGTGAGGGAAGCAAGCTGCAGAGCGGACAGATTGCCTCTGTAGCTTTGATGGACGCCCGTTCCATTGCCGCTACGGCAGCAAATAAAGGGTATTTAACGGCAGCAACGGATTTGGATGTAAATTACAGCAATCCGAAATATTATTTTGACAGTAAAATTTATGCAAACCGCGTCTTTGACAGCAAGGGTGCAGCGGACCCGGCACAGGAAATAAAATTTGGACCTAACATTAAGGACTGGCCTGCTATGAGTGAACTTCCAGAGAACATGGTGCTGAAAGTGGTATCTGAAATTCATGACCCGGTAACCACCACAGATGAATTGATTCCTTCCGGAGAGACGTCTTCTTACCGTTCCAATCCTCTGGGGCTGGCGGAATTTACCCTGTCTCGGAAAGACCCCGCTTATGTGGGACGTGCCAAAGAGATTCAGAAAGCCCAGAAAGCCATGGAGGAGGGCATCTGTCCTGTGGAGGCAGTGGAAGAACTGCGTAGAAATACTTACTCCATAAGAAACAATTACATGAAAATCCAATGTGATCTTATTATTATTCAGAGTAACATTTATTCCATGGTTCAGGTAGTCACGC
>JAAWLS010000231.1 GCA_022798035.1 Lachnospiraceae bacterium
GCTGCCTGGCAGGGGCCTGTAAATGAAAAGGATGACCCCTACGGCGATGGGAAATCTGAGGAAGGCCTGCAGCCGATGAAACATGTACAGGAAATGCAGCTGTTAGAGGGAAAGGATTTTGAAAAAATCAAGGAGGCTGTCTTTCGATACGGAGGCGTGCAGACAGCAATTTACAGCGCGCTGGATTATCCTGAGAAACAATCTCCTTATTATAATAGTGAAAAATTTGCTTATTGTTACATGGGAGCGGAGAAACCGAATCACGAGATTACGATTATCGGGTGGGATGACAGTTATCCCAAAGAAAATTTTAAGATGAAAGTGGAGGGGGACGGAGCATTTTTATGCCTGAACAGCTGGGGAGAAGACTTTGGAGAACAAGGCGTATTTTATGTTTCTTATTACGATGTCAATATTGGAGTGCACAATGTAGTTTATACGAGAATTGAAGAAGCGGATAACTACGACCACATTTATCAGTCTGATTTGTGCGGCTGGGTAGGACAGCTTGGGTACAACAAGGACAGTCTTTACGGGGCCAATGTATACACGGCTCAGTCCAAAGAGACTTTGCGCGCAGCAGGGTTTTATGCAACCGGAAAAGAAACTTCGTATGAGCTGTATGTGGTGAAAAACTTTGAGAATACGGATTCATTGGAGAACCGCATTCTGGTGGCAGAAGGAAGTTTGATGAATGCGGGATATTACACGATAGATTTTGAAAAAGAATGTCAGGTGGAGCCGGGAGAAAAATATGCAGTAATACTTCATATCACAACGCCGGGTTCTGTACATCCTATCGCGATTGAGTATGCGGCAGACGAGTTGACAGAAGATGTGGATTTGGCAGATGGAGAGGGATATATCAGCGCTGGCGGTACAAAATGGGAGAGCACAGAGGAAAAACAAGGCTGTAATCTGTGCCTGAAAGTGTACACGGATGACAGATAGCAGAAGAGGCGATATGTGAAAATATGGAAGAAAGAGTACTGAAGATTTCATCAATGATTCTCATGACAGTGATAGTTACGGCGATTATAGTTTTGGGACAATTTTCAATTATCAATAAGAGAGAATCGAAACGGGAACAAATGTCGGAGTTACAGATGCTGGCCTATTATACGGAGCAGGCAGAAGAAGAAGAGCACATTGCATTCCGCCAGCAGCTTCGTCTGGAGATTCCGACGGGGATGAAGGAAGAGGAAATAGTGATTGAGAATAATTATGTCAAACAGTTGATTACGATTCGTCTTCCAGGAGTGGAAAAAGATTATTTTTATCAGCATCCTTTGCTTGGCAGAAGCAATCACATCAATGATTTGTATATGGAAAACGGCGTCATAGAGATTACAATGGATGCAGTTTACGAAGTGAAAAGCACGGTGACGGAAAAGTATTTGTATGTGGATTTTCTGAAACCGCAGCAAGTGTATGACAAAGTTGTGGTGGTGGACGCAGGCCACGGGGGCGGCGCTCCAGGGGCTATCAAGCAGGAAATTATGGAAAAAGATTTGAACCTGGCCATTGTACTCAAATTAAAGGAGCTGCTGGATAAAAACGACAGAAATATCGGCGTGTATTATACCAGGACCGAGGATGTGAATCCTACGTTTGAGCAAAGGGCGCAGTTAGGAGGAAAGACAGAGGCTAATTTGTATGTCAGCGTGCACAACAATTCAACCACGGACGGTCAGATGGCGCCTTACAATGGAACAGAGGTCATGTATGATGAGCAAAAGAGTGAGGAAGGTTTCAGCAGTAAAAATTTTGCTCAGATTTGTCTGGAAGAGGTCACAAAAACAACCGGAAGCAAAAACAATGGAGTGACCCATGGACACAGTATTTACATTATAAGAAATAACGAGGTTCCGACAGCGCTGATTGAAGTGGGATTTATGACAAATCAGGAGGAACTGAACAAACTCAAATCAGAAGAATACCAGCAGCTTGCAGCTCAGGGGATTTATCAGGCGATTTTACGTGCGCTGGATGAAGGATATTGAGGCAGGAATGATGCTGTCGTTTTCGCATACAATAATCACAAGGCACAGCGAGAGGAAAAGAATTTTATATGAAAAAGATTATATTTGCTACGGGAAACCAAGATAAAATGAGAGAAATACGGGAAATTTTAACTGGTCTGGAAATGGAAATTCTGTCTATGAAGGAAGCCAAAGTGGAGGCGGACATTGTGGAGGACGGGAAAACTTTTGAGGAGAATGCGCTGATTAAAGCTTCTGCTATTGCAAGAAAGGTGCGGGAAAAGGATGTGATTGTACTGGCAGATGATTCCGGTCTGGAAATAGATTATCTGAATAAGGAGCCAGGCATTTATTCCGCGCGGTATCTGGGAGAGGATACATCTTACGCTGTCAAGAACCAGAACCTTATCGGGCGTCTGGAGGGGGTTCCCAAAGAGAAGCGGACAGCGAGGTTTGTGTGCGCCATAGCGGCTGTTTTTGACGATGGCAGAATCTGTGTCACCAGAGGAACCATAGAAGGTTATATTGGCTGGGAGCCGGCAGGGGAGAATGGATTTGGCTATGACCCGATTTTTTATGTGGATGAATATGGCTGTTCCACGGCACAGCTGTCCCGGGAGGTAAAAAATCAACTGAGTCACAGAGGAAAAGCCCTTCGAGCCATGAGAGAAAAATTAGCAGGCAGATAGGAAGATTTATGAAAATATTAATTGTGAGTGATACTCATAAAAAGCATGGTAATTTAAAAGAAGTTCTCAGACGTACCGGTCATATTGACTTGATGATTCATTTGGGAGACGCAGAAGGGTATGAGGATTACATAGCGGAGCTGGTCGGATGTCCTCTGGAAATTGTGGCCGGGAATAATGATTTTTTTTCTGATTTGGAACGTGAAAAAGAGTTAGAAATCGGGAAATACAAGGTTTTGATTACCCATGGGCACTATTATTATGTTGCCATGGGTGTGGAAGATTTGAAAAAGGAAGCAGCTGGCCGGGGAATGGACGTCGTAATGTTTGGACATACCCACCGTCCTCTTTTGGATTACGGCAGAGGGATTGTCACCTTAAATCCCGGAAGTGTGTCTTATCCCAGACAGGATGGGAGAAAACCATCGTATGCTTTAATGGAAATTGATGAAAAAGGCGAAGCGCAGTTTTCGATTCAGTATTTAACCTGACAGTCGGTCCATAGCCCGAATAATGAGCGCATTCATGCAAGCATGATTTGCTCATTATTCGGACTATGGCTGAACTGTTGCAAAAAATGTAAAAAAGTTGTTGACATTTAAAATACTATCGCATATAATATATCTTGCGTCACGGATGACGCCGGAAATAATCCGGGGTGTGGCTCAGCTTGGCTAGAGCGCCTGGTTTGGGACCAGGAGGTCGCAGGTTCGAATCCTGTCACCCCGATTTCCTGTGCGGGTGTAGTTCAATGGTAGAACACCAGCCTTCCAAGCTGGATACGTGGGTTCGATTCCCATCACCCGCTTCTGTGTTCGTAGCTCAGCTGGATAGAGCAACGGCCTTCTAAGCCGTGGGTCGGGGGTTCGAATCCCTTCGAGCACATTGATAAAATAGATTCATATTTGGATTTGTTTTTATGGTGGGTATAGCGCAGTTGGTTAGCGCGCCAGATTGTGGCTCTGGAGGCCCAGGGTTCGAATCCCTGTATCCACCTTGTTTTATGTACAGGCCTGTGTGAGGAACAAGCCGCTGGAACGGTGTGAATTTTGCACAGCAGGAAGAGGAATATGTACCTCCTAAATAGAAGCTGCTTTTATGCTGAATGTGAGAGCAGTTGGATTAATGGGTGGCCGGAGCAGATTATTGGGCTATCGCCAAGCGGTAAGGCACAGGACTTTGACTCCTGCATTCGCTGGTTCGAATCCAGCTAGCCCAGTTATATATGGGATATTAGCTCAGTTGGTAGAGCACTTGACTTTTAATCAAGTTGTCCGGGGTTCGAATCCCCGATGTCTCATTATAAAAGAAGAAG